>CAYXVA010000158.1:0-4475 GCA_964467975.1 uncultured Oscillospiraceae bacterium
GCATCATCCGCCAGCGCTGTAACCGTCCCTATCGCAAACACCAGGCACACGGCTAACAGCACTGTTAGTATGCATTTTTTCATACCGATTCTCCTTTGCTTAAAAATTTTGGCTCAATAAGTAAACTCCATCACTTCATCTGGGATGAAGTGAAAATGCGCATGCGCATTTTTGGGGTTCTTTGTCAATACTATCATCATGGACAAGCAAAGTCAACCGGAAATATGCAATTGATACAAACTTGTAACCTACACGAGCCTCAGGCGGGTGAACAGTTCGCGCAATGGCGTGGGCAAGGCGTCCGTCATGTATTTCGCGAGCTCCGCCGGCTCGGAGAGCATGCCGGAGAGCACCCACTTGACCGTCATCGCCACGCTGCCGCGGCAGTAGAGCTCCAGCAAAAACGCGCTCTCCCCGGCCGGTGGCGTGCCCGTCTTGCGCTCTATCAGCCCGGTGTAGAACGCGATTATCGCCTCCGTGTCGTGCTCCTTGAGCGAGTTTGTGCCGTCCGCGCGGAACGCCGCCGTGAAAAAAACGCGCTCGGCCCGGATGTACTCAAATTTGCGCTCAAGCCCCTCGCGCACCGTCCGGCCCGAGCCCATGTGCTCCAACGAGCGCGAGAGCAGCTTGCCGAAGTACCAGTTTATGAGGTCGTACTTGTCCAGGAAGTTCCGATAAAACGCCTGCGCTCACGGCAAGTACATTCGCGCAAAAAAGCCCCTTGACGCGATTGCAATCGCCAGCACGACCGCCGCGCTCGGCAGCAGCACCCACGCCGGCGCGAGTGCGTCGAACAGCGCGCCGTATGTAACCTGCCCGAGCGGCTGCGCGCACAGCGAGAGCGTGTAGACGAAGGACATGACCTTGCCCGTGAGCTGCTCCGGCGTGCGCGACTGAATCTCCGTGACAGCGCATATTGAAAACGCGCTGCACACAAACTGCATGAGGCAAAAAGACACAACGAGCACCACAAACGCCGCTATCGCCCCCACCGGCAGCGCAAACGCCGCGCCCGCCGGTATAAGCGCCGCTCCAGACGCCGCGATAAGCAAATACATCCCCGACGTCTTGAGCCGCCCCGCCACAGCGCCCACAGCCGCGCCGCCAAGTATAGCCGCGACGCCCGCCGCGCTCTCGGCAATGCTGTAGTGCCCCGACGAGAGCCCCAGCGTCGTGCGCACCAGATACGGGTACCCAACGACCATCACGCCCGCGAGGAACATGCTCACCACCCCCGCGAGCAGCAGCAGCTTGAGCACCCCCGGCTGCTCGGTGCGCATGAAGCGCCACGCCTCGGCTATGTCGACCCTCGCCGACGCAAGCGCGCCGCGCCCGTCCGCCGGGGGCGTGTGCCCCAGCCGGATGAAACACTCGAAGAGCGCCGTCACGGCAAAGCACGACGCCGCGGCGAGCATGACGGCCCTCAGCCCGAAGGCCGCGTACGCCGCCGCGCCGAGAAACGGCGTCACAAGCGACGATATCGCCTGCACCTGGCTGACCAGCGCGTTCCCGCGCAGCACCGCCTCACACGAGAGCATCTGCGGCACGCACGCCTGAACCGTCGGCGACTCAAACGCGCCCAGCACGCCGAGCGCTATGAGCAGCGCTCCCACGCTCCACAACCCCCCGCCGAGCGCGAACGAGAACATACCCGCCGCCGTCAGCGCCGCCGAGAGCGCGTCGAGCGCGACCATAATCTTGCGCCGGTCCGTCCTGTCCGCCAGCACCCCGCCCAGCGGCGAGAGCGCTATCATCGGCAGCATGGCGAGCGCCGTGATAAGCGAGTACACGCCCGCCGAGCCCGTGACGTCGAGGATGTACATGCTCACCGCGAAGCGCAACGCGCCGTTGCCCAGCAGCGACGACGCTTGCCCGAGTATGAGCAGCGTGAAGTTGCGTGTGAAGAGTTTCATATGTGTTGCTCCTTTCATACATTCGGTCGGTATGTAAATGACCAAAATAAAACCGCCGCCGGGCGGTTTTATTCCTCGGGCCACTTGTCAAAGAACTCGTCGACCACCTCTTCGATACGCTCATCGCGCAACGGGAGGCCCATCGCGTCGAGCAAATCGAGGATGAAAGCGAATTTGCGCTTTTGCTCATCGCGCATCGCGGGATAGATGCTGGGTATGAACCAGAGGCTGGTGAGAATCGGCAGAAGCTCGGATATCTCGCGCGGGTAGCGCGTCGTGATAGAGCCGTCGGCGAGGCCCTCGTCGATAAGGCGGCGGTAATACGGCGTGAGCACCTCGCGGTTGGCGACAAGCATGTTCGATAGCATCTGCGGGTTTTTCATGAGCGCCGTGGCCTGGCGGGTTATCTCGCCCTGCTCGGCGTCGGAGTTGTGTATCAGCACGGCCTCTTTTAGCTTTTCGAGCCCCGTGATGTCGTCGCGGTCCTGCACCGCCTCGAAGGGGTTATTCGAGAAGAACATGCGGTCGTTCACCGCGTCCATGATCTCCTCTTTGCTCTTGAAGTGGTGGTACACCGCGCCCTTTGTGAGCCCGCCGAGCTCGTTTACTATGTCCTGTATCGTCGTGTTGTCATAGCCCTTTTCGAGGAACAGCCGCTGGGCCGCGTCGAGTATCTTCTCGACCGTCACCTCTGGGTACTTGTTGCGCGCCATGCGCTCACCTCGCATACATTCGTTTGGTATGTATTATACACGCCCTCCCCTCCCCTGTCAAGCGTTTAAGTCTTGACACGTTGTATTATTTGCATTATAATAACTAATGCAAAGGGGTGATAAACTTGCTGCTCAAGCTGGACATGGCGTCAGACATGCCTATTTATTTGCAGATACGCAACCAGATAGTGCTCGGCATAGCCTCCGGCGAGCTCGCGCCGGGCGAGAAGCTGCCGACGATACGCGCGCTCGCGGAGCAGAGCGGCATAAACATGATGACCGTCAACAAGGCCTACGGGCTTCTCAAGCAGGAGGGCTACATCACGACGGACCGCCGGGGCGGCACCGTCGTGAGCGGCTCCCCGGGAGCCGCGGGCCTTAGCGAGCGCTACATCGGCGCGCTGAGAATAATCGCCGCCGAGGCCAGGCTCTCGGGCATGGGCGAGGACGAGTTTGTCTCGCTGTGCCGGGAACTCTACGGGGAAGGGGGCGGACGAAGTGGCCGCTAAAATACTCATGTTCGTGTGCTTCTGGCCGATCGTGCCGATAATCGTTGCCATGCTCTGCAACGAGGGCAGGTCCAAGAAGGGCATCGTCCTCGGCGTCACGCTGCCGTACAGCGCCCGGAGCGACGCGCGGGTGCTAGAGATAACGCGGCGTCACAAGCGCGCGCAGTGGCTGTGGGCGGCGGCCGTGACCGTGGTCTGGGGTCTGCCGCACTTCCTGCTGGACGAGGGCGCGATGGTGGGGCTGAACTTTACCCTGCTCCTGCCGATGATAATCGTGCCGTACGTCATTTTTGCTCGCGCAAACAAGCGTCTGCGCGAGCTGAAAAAGGCCGAGGGCTGGTCGACGCCGTACGCGGGCAGCGTGGTCGTGGATTTGAAGGCCGCCGCCGAGCCTGGGAAGCCCGTAAGCCGCTGGCTCTTCCTCCCGCCGGTCATAATCTCGCTCGTGCCGTTGTGCCTCTCGCTCGCCGCGCACGACGGCGAAGCGCTTGTCTGGGTCGTAGTCAGCGGCTCGGTCGCCGCCGTCTGCGCGTTATGTGCGGTGATTTACCCGCTCATTTTCCGCCAGCGGCCCGACGTCGCGGGTGAGGACAGCGACGTGAACGCCGCGATAACGCGTGTGCGCCGCTATAACTGGGGCAAGATGCTGCTGATAACGGCGTACCTGACGGCGCTCTTCTTGCTCGTGAGCTGGCTCCTGGGCGACAGCGGTCCGTGGCTGACCGTCGCCACGATTGCGTACATCGTCGTGCTGCTCGCGCTGAGCATGTCCACCGAGTTTGCCGTGCGCCGCGCGATGGAGAGGCCTACCGCTTCGGGAGAAAGCGTAGTGGACGAGGACGATCTGTGGCTCTGGGGCATGTTCTACAACAACCCGGGCGACAGGCACGTCTTTATAAACGACCGCACCGGCTCGGGCATGGGCGTGAACGTCGGCCGCCCGGCGGGCCGCGCGATAATCATCGGCACAGCGCTGCTGCTCGTGGGCCTCGCCGTATTCGGCGTCTCGATGACCGCCGGCTTCGATGCGCCGCGCGATGGGTATATAGAGGGCGACACGCTGTATTTTCAGCACTTCACCGAAAAGTATGAAATAAACTTGAGCGATATCACGAGCGTAGAACTCCTTGACGAGCTTCCCTCTGCCCGCCGCGTCGCGGGCACTGGGCTTCCCAACCTACTCGAGGGCCATTTCACCGTCGAGGGCTACGACAACGTGCGGATAAGCCTGAACCCACAGGAGCCGCCGTTCATCGCCGTCACCACGTCGGACATGACGCGGATATTCTCGCTCGACACTCCGGAGGAAACGCGGGCGCTGTATGAGGGGCTTTTGGAGG
>CAYXVA010000159.1:0-4462 GCA_964467975.1 uncultured Oscillospiraceae bacterium
GGAGGTAGACCTCGCTGGCGCTGTCCTCGGTGACGCCCTGGTGGGTTTTGAACATCAGATTGAACTTGCGGATATCGGTAAAGTCGCTCTTGCCGCAGACAGGGCAGGGTATGCTGTGCTCACGGATGAACGCGACCATCTCGTCGTTGGTCATGGCCTCGGCGGAGACGCCCTCCATGGGATTTTCGGCGAGGTAGTCCTCTATGAGCTTGTCCGCGCGGTGACGGCTCTTGCAGGACTTGCAGTCGATAAGCGGGTCGTTAAAGGTCGTGACGTGGCCGGAGGCGACCCAGACCTCGGGGTTCATGAGTATGGCCGAGTCGAGGCCGACGTTGTACGGGTTCTCCTGGACAAATTTCTTCCACCAGGCCTTTTTGACATTGTTTTTGAGCTCGACGCCAAGCGGGCCGTAGTCCCAGCTATTGGCAAGACCGCCGTAGATTTCGCTGCCGGCGTAGATAAAGCCCCTGTTTTTGCACAGGGCGACCAGCTTTTCCATTGCCTTTTCTGTGTTTTTCATGTTGCTCATCCTTTCCCGCAGATGGCTTCTGCGGAGATATTTGCTGCCTTTACAGATTGCGGCGAGGGTGCTATAATGCGCGGTAAGACGCCTCGTGCACTTGTTTTGCGCCGAGTCTCGCCTGACAACCAATAATGTTAACACAAAAGACACACTATATCAATAAATGTTAAACATTAAATTTTTTGCGAGGGAGTATAATGGATACAAAGCTGCTCAGGCAGTACGCTAAACTCATCGCCGTCACCGGCGGCGGCATCCAACCCGGCCAGAGCGTCGTGATACGCTCCGGCCTTGACCAGCCGGAATTTACGCTCATGCTCGCGGAGGAGTGCTACCGCGCGGGGGCGTCCGAGGTCGAGGTCGAATGGGAATACCAGCCGCTCGTGAGGCTGGACAACGAATATCAGAGTGTGGAGACCCTGGGCGCCGTCAAGCCCTGGCAGGAGCTCCGGCTCAAATACCGCTCCGAGACGCTGCCCGTCATGCTGTATCTCGAGAGCGCGGACCCCGACGGGCTCGCCGGGATCGACCAGGCCAAGCGGGCCGAGGCGCAGCGCCGCCGCTATGCCGTCACCAAGCCGATAAGCGACGAGATGGAGAACCGCTATCAGTGGTGCATCGCGGCCGTGCCGGGAGTTGAGTGGGCGAGGAAGGTATTCCCCGGCCTTTCGGACGCCGAGGCCGTAGAAAAGCTCTGGCGGGCTATTCTCTCCTGCTCGCGCGCGCACAATGGCGACCCGGCGGAGAACTGGCGCGCTCACAACGTCTTTCTCCAGAGCCGCTGCGACGCGCTCAACGCCATGGGCCTCGTGAAGCTCGAGTACCGCTCCGTCAACGGCACGAACTTCACGGTGGGGCTCATACCCGAGGCGATGTTCCTCGGCGGCGCGGAGATAAACCCCGTCAACGGCGCGGTGTACAACCCGAACATCCCCTCGGAGGACGCCCCGCGCGGGTGAGGCCGAGGGCATAGTGTACGCCACGAGGCCGCTGGCCTACCGCGGGCAGCTGATAGAGGATTTCTGGATGCGCTTTGAAGGCGGCCGCGTTGTGGACTGCGGCGCCGGGAAGAATGAGGAAGCGTTGAGGGCGCTGATAGCCATGGACCCCGGCTCGTGCATGCTCGGCGAGTGCGCGCTCGTGCCCTACGACAGCCCGATACGCAACAGCGGCATAATGTTCTACAACACACTGTTCGACGAGAACGCGGCCTGTCACCTGGCGCTCGGCCGCGGCTACACCAGCAACATCAAAGATTACGGCAGCTATACCCTTGAGGAGCTGCGCGCCATGGGCGTAAACGACTCCATGGTGCACGAGGACTTCATGATTGGCTCCGCCGATTTGGCCGTAACCGGTATCACGGCCTCGGGCGAGCGCATCGCCATCTTCGAAAATGGCGGCTGGGCATTTTGACCTAAGCAAAACGCACCCGGGAGGGTAAACATGGAAACCAGGAAGAAGACTCAAACCCCGCGTATGGACCGCAAAGCGCTTATCTTGACCGTCGTAGGCGCCCTGCTGGTTATCGCGATCATCGTGATTGCCGTTGTGCTCATGCAGCGCAGCAATGTGAGCAGCTATGAGCAGCACTACGCCGACGCGATGGAACACTATGTCGCCGGGGAGTACAGCGAGGCGATAAGTTCGGCCCAGCTTGCCTACAGCGAGAACCCGACCGAAGAGGCCGTGCTGATAATCGCGCGCAGCTACGCCGGGCTGGGCGATTACTCGAGCGCGATCTCCGCGCTGGAGGCTTGGGTGAACGCCAACGGCTCGGGCTCCGAGGCGAGTTCGCTGCTTGAACAATACCGCGAGCTCACCGGCCAGCAGACCGACGGTGAGACCGTCACAATCGCCGGAGAGGAATACGCGCTCGACACCGAGACGCTTACGATTGCGAATAAGGCGCTCTCCGGCTCGGACCTGCAGGCCGTGGCCTCGCTCACGAAGCTGACCAGCCTGAGCCTGAACGGCTGCTCGCTCACGGACATCTCGGCGCTCTCCGCGCTGACCGGGCTCACGAGCCTCTCGCTCGAGGACAACGAGATAGAGAGTGTCGAAGCGCTCGCCGGGCTCACAAACCTCACGGCGCTCTATCTGAGCGGGAACAGCCGCCTCGGTTCGCTCGAGCCGCTCTATGGGCTGAACAGGCTGAGGACTCTCGATCTCCGCGGCCGCGAGATAACCGATGGGGAGCTCGAAGAGCTGCAAAACGAACTTCCCGGCTGCACCATCCTCACCGACGACCCCACCGCAGATGTCACTGAGATCACCCTCGGCGGCGTGACCTTCACAAGCGACGTGACCGAGCTCAACCTCTCGGGCCTCGGAATAACCGACATCTCGGCCCTCTCCGCATGCACGCAGCTCGAGTCGCTCGACATCTCCTACAACAACGTAACCGATATCTCCGTTCTCGCGTCGATGCCGGAGCTGAAAACGCTCGACTTCTCGTCAAACCAGGTCAGCAACATCTCCCCGCTGCTGGCGCTGACGAAGCTGGAGACGCTGTGGTTTGCCGACAACAATGTCAGCAATATCGCCGCCCTCTCCGGGCACACGGCCATAACCGAGCTGGTCATGGACGGCAACCCCATAGGCAGCTTCAGCGTCCTCTCAACGCTCACGGGCCTGAAGGTGCTGTCCGTGCAGTCCTGCGGCCTGACCGACTCGAGTCTGGAGGCGTTCAAGAGCATGACCTGGCTGGATAACCTGTCCATCCAGAACAACTCCGGCCTCACCCGTTCGGGCGTCGACGCCCTTGTCGCCGCGCTGCCGAATACGCAGGTCTCCGTGCCCGACGAGCTCTACTCCGTCACAATAGGAGGGCAGAGCTTCGACGCCGCGTCGGCTCAGGTGGACGCGAGCGGCCTCGGAGTCGTGAACCTGGACGGCATAGAGAACTTCACCAGCCTTGTGACGCTCATTCTCAGCGACAACCCGGGCATCGACCTTTCAAACATCGGCGCCGTGCCGACGCTGCAGAACCTGGAGCTGGCGCGCTGCGAGCTCACCAACGTCTCCGCGCTCTCGAGCGCTGCGGGCCTCACTACGCTCAACCTCATGCAGAACAACATAACCGACCTCTCGCCGCTCAGGTATCTGACGAACCTCACCGAGCTGCACCTGAGCCTGAACGAGGACCTCTCCGACATCAGTGCGCTCGCCTATTTGAAGAACCTCACTTACCTGTCGCTCAACGGCACGGCGGTGACAAATTTGAGCGCGCTCTCCGGGCTTACGGCGCTTGAGACGCTGGATTTGGAGGGCTGCTCCGTGAGCGACGTGACGCCGCTCTACAGCCTCAAGAGCCTGCGCACGCTCTACGCCGCCGGATGCGGCCTCACGCAGCAGCAGATCAACGCGCTGGGCGTCCAGCTGCCGAACTGCACTATCTACACCTGAAAAGTCCGCAAAACAGCAAACAGCGCCCCGCGCGGGGCGCTGTTTTTGCGCTTTATTTGCCTGTCAGCTCGCTTAAAAGGCCGGTGAGCGCCTGCGTCAGGTCGCGCCAGGTGGCGTCGAAGTCGCCCGTGTACCAGGGGTCGGCGACCTCCTCGCCGGCGCGGCCGCAGTGGTCGAGCGCGAGGCTTATCTTGCCCTCAGGGTCGCCGCCGGTCATGCGGCGCAGGTTGCGCAAATTGGCGTGGTCCATGCAGATGATGAGGTCGTACTCGCCGTACTCCGCGCTCGTCATCTTGTGCGCCGCGTGCCCAGCACAGCCAATCCCGTGCTCGGCGAGCTTTTTACGCGCCGGCGGGTAAACGCCGCTGCCGACTTCCTCAGACGACGTCGCCGCCGAAGAAATAAAAAACTCATCCGCCACCCCCGCCTTCTCAACCATATCCTTAAACATAAACTCCGCCATAGGACTCCTGCAAATATTGCCGTGGCAGACGAAAAGTATTTTTGTCATCTTTTTATAACTCCTTATAA
>CAYXVA010000160.1:0-4446 GCA_964467975.1 uncultured Oscillospiraceae bacterium
GAGAAACAACAAAAACTCCTGGGCCAACAAGATACCCGGCTGGGTGTGGATCATCATATCCTTCCTCGTAGCTTTGGTCGTCTGGTACATAATGAGCATTGTCCCCAAGACCGCGCGCGCGTTCCCGAACGTGGTTGTAACGGTCAAGGGTCTCCTTACTATGATAGAGCGCGGCGTATTCTGGAAGGACTTATCGAGCAGCCTCATCTCCGTCGCGTCCGGCTACACGCTCGGCTTCGTTATAGCGCTGCCAGTCGCCATACTGATGGCCTGGTATTTGCCTATCCGCAACATCATCAACCCCTGGATTCAGTTTATCCGCAACATCCCGCCCCTGGCTTACGTCCCGCTGATAGTCATCTGCGCCGGTGTCGGCCGTCCGGCCCAGGTCACGACGATAACCATCGCCTGCTTCCTCATCATGTGCGTCACGATATATCAGGGCGTTATCAACGTCGACGAGACGCTCATCAAGGCCGCAAGGGTTCTGGGCGCGAAGGACCGCGACATCTTTGTGCGCGTGATCGCCCCGGCCACGCTGCCGTTCATACTCACGGCCATCCGTCTCGGCGCGTCCGTCGCGCTGACCACCCTGATAGCCGCTGAGAGCACCGGCGCCGTTGCCGGCCTCGGCATGCGCATCCGCTCGCTGAACAACACCTTTGAGTCCGCGCCAATGCTCGCCTACGTCATTGTAATAGGCATAATTGGCATACTGGTAGAGAAACTTATCCGCTTCCTTGAAAAGAAGCTGACCGGCTGGCAGGAGACGATTAACTGATGGATAATATGACTGTAAACGAAGCGCCTGTCAAGGTGCAGATCAAGAACGTCGTAAAGACCTTCTCCGGCCGCAACGGAGAGATGGTCGCGCTCAACGGCGTGAGTCTCGACATACACGAGAATGAGTTCATCTGCGTCGTCGGCCCCTCCGGCTGCGGCAAGACCACGCTGCTCAACATCATCGCGGGCCTCCTTGAGCCCACGAGCGGCGAGGTCTACTGCGACGGCAAGCTCGTGCAGGGCACCGGCACCGACCGCGGCGTCGTGTTCCAGCAGTACGCGCTCTTCCCATGGCTGACCGTCAAGAAGAACGTCCGCTTCGCGCTCGAAATGAAGGGCATCAAGGGCAAGGAGGCCGACGAGCTTGCGATGAAGTACCTCGAGAAGGTCGACCTCGTCAAGTTCGCGGACAGCTATCCGAAAGAGCTCTCCGGCGGCATGAAGCAGCGCGTCGCGATTGCCCGCGCGTACGCCGCCGACCCAGAGGTGCTGCTCATGGACGAACCCTTCGGCGCGCTCGACGCCCAGACCCGCACCCAGCTCCAGAGCGAGCTACTTGAGACCTGGGAGAAGGACAGAAAGACCTGCTTCTTCATCACCCACGACGTCGACGAGGCGATAATCCTCGCGCAGAAGGTCATTGTCATGTCCGCGCGACCAGGCCGCATCAAGGAGATAATCGACATCGACATCCCCTATCCGCGCGACCAGGAGACGAAGATGTCGCCGCGCTTCCTCGAGCTCAAGAACAAGATTTGGAGCCTGGTGTATCAGGAATACCTTGAAGTCCGTAAGTGAAATGCGCAAGCATTCATTATAAAATCAAAAAATCAGGAGGAAACATTAAATGAAGAAGCTACTTGCACTTATGCTGGCTCTCGTCATGGTGTTCGCCCTGGCCGCCTGCGGCGACTCCGGCAGCACCGCCACGACCGCCCCGACCAGCGACACCGAGCAGAGCGCCGCTCCCAGCGAGGACGCTGCCGCCGAACTCGAGCCCGTCACCCTTCGCATCGGCTACATGAACAACTACGGCAGCCTCTGGAGCCTCATCGCCGCGCGCGAGATGGGCTACTTTGAGGAGCAGGGCATCACCCTCGAGCTCACCAGCTTTGACTCCGGCCCGAACATCATCGCGGCCATGGAGGGCGGCAGCATCGACATCGGCTACATCGGCGACGGCGCCCACAGGCTCTGCGTGCAGGGCAACGCCAGCATCATCACCCTCAGCCACATCTCCAACGGCGACGCCGTGATTGGCGGCCCCGGCGTGACTACCATCGCCGACCTCGCCGGCAAGACCGTTGCCTACTCCTCCGGCACCACCAGTGAGAACATACTTGTCCAGGCTCTCGCCACCGAAGGGATGACCATGGACGACATCACCGCCATGGATATGGACGCCTCCGCCATCGTCACCGCCATGCTCTCCGGCCAGGTTGACGCTTGCGCCATCTGGTCCCCGCAGAGCACCACGGTTCTTGACGAGCTGGGCGACGACGCCACCATCCTCGCCGACAACGTCATGTTCGCCGACCAGTCCATCGCTCTCTCCAGCTGGATTGTCCTCCCGAGTGCCCTCGAGAGCAACCATGACGTCCTCGTCCGCTTCCTCACCGCTCTGTTCCAGGGCATGGATTACGCGGCCGACGGCAACTACGAGCAGGTTGCCGAGTGGGTCTCCGCCGAGCTGGCCGTTGACTACGACACCACCTACGGCGAGACCACCAGCGGCGACTGGATGACCGGCAAGGAAGTCTACGAAGGCGTCAAGGACGGCACTGTGCAGGAATACTACGAGTTCCAGCAGGAGCTCATGATCGAAGCCGGCAGCGTTGAGGAAGCCGTCCCCGTTGAGGATTACGTTGACTTCGACCTTATCCTTGAGGTCGGCGAGGCCCTCTACGGCGAGTAATCTCTAACCGAACATAATCAGCCCAAGGGGCGGCGGAACCGCCGCCCCTTGATTATTTAAATTAGCTTTACACGGCGTGCGAAAACGGCTAAAATGACGGCAAGGGGGCGAAACAATGCTGCTTTTGCTGTCATTCGGGCTGCTGCTCGGGTCAATCATAACGCTTATACTCAGACACAACCGCGAAAGCCTGCTGCTCGCCGCGATATGCGTAAGCCTGACCGTATATCTGGTTGGTATAATGCTGCTTATCTCCAAGCAGGGCGGCATATCCAGCGACGTGGAGAGCTTCCTCTACTTCACGCACAGCGTGAGGCTGTGGTTCCAGTACCGCTTCATCACATTCAGCCGGCTCGGCCTTATCATCAATATAGGCCGCCACCTCTTTCCCATGTTCCTGCTGATGATGGCAGAGCGCTATACTATGCTGGGTTTTATTCGCAAGCGCCCGGCGCTTGCGGCACGATTGACTGCCCTGCTGCCAATCGTGACGATGGTGCTGTACATACCGCAGACCTACTCTTCTCTGGTGGCGTTTATCCCGGGCTGGCGGGCCGTGCTGTTCTACCTGAGCTACGGGTGGATAATCCTGTATCTTATCTTTGCGCTTTTTCTGCTCGGCTATGAGCTTTTTTCCATAACCATGCCCTTCTTCCGGCGGCAGTTTCTGATGCTGGCCGTGTGCCTTGCAAGCCTCGCGGTGCTCTACTTCATCTACTGCGGCCAGGATCCCGGGCAAGTGTACAGCTTCTACAGCTACGACTATCTTGGCATACGCGGCGTGGGCTATATGCTGCTCATGCCCAACCTGTACGGCTACACATTGCTCGTCACAATAAACGTGCTCGGTGGCCTGCTCGGCATCGGCATGCTGCTGCGCTACACGGAGGACACGCTCTCGGCCAACCGCGACGACCCCGGTTTGGAGCGAAAATTTGACGTCGCGCGCACGGGCGCAAGCGTGTTTGTCCACGGAATAAAAAACCAGCTGCTGGCCAACCGCGTGCTCTACAAGCGCATCCGCGCAGAGCTGGCAAAGCCCGAACCCGACCTTGAAAAGCTCCGCGCAAACACCGAGCGGCTAAATGAGATAAACGACACGCTCATTGCCCGCAGCGAGGAGCTATATCACACCGTCAAGAGTAAGAGCGTGATGCTCGTGCCCATGGCGCTTGAGAACGTGTGTTCTCTCGCCGTGGACCGCTTCCGCAAAAAATACCCCGACGCGCCGCTCGAGGTGGACATCCCCTCCGGCGTGGAGGTGCTCGCCGACGAAAACTACCTGGCGGAGGCCCTCTACAACCTCATGACCAACGGCTGGGAGGCCAACGTCGCCGCCGGGCACGAAGATAGCCCCGTCTCGCTCCTGGGCTATACCGTGAGGCTCTACACGGTGTTGGAGGTCCGTGACAACGGCACGGGCATCGACGAGAAGGACCGCAAGCGCATTTTTGAGCCCTTCTACTCGAGCAAGAACACGAATTTCAACTGGGGCATGGGCCTCTACCATGTCCGCACAATAGTCCGCAGCCACCTGGGCACGCTCCGGGTGGAGAATCGCCACGAAGGCGGCTCGGCGTTTTTCATCCTCCTGCCGCGCTATGACGGCAGTACGCGCCGCGAGGGGAGGCATCTGAAATGATAAATATCCTCGTAGCTGAGGACTTCGACATAATCCGCGAGGACCTGTGCGACACGCTCTCCGCCCAGGAGGACATGCGCGTAGTCGGCCAGGCTTCGTCGGGAGC
>CAYXVA010000161.1:0-4382 GCA_964467975.1 uncultured Oscillospiraceae bacterium
AAGTTAAGCACCAAAAGCGAATTTCCTTTCGGGGGTCCGGGGACGCTTTCTTTTTATCTGACAAAAGAAAGTGCCCCCGGAATATTATTCCATGAACACCTTGCATCCAAGCTGGCGCTTGCCTTTCCCCACTTTCAGTGATATAATGTTCACCTAAGTGTGCCTTGCCCCCACAACGGGGCCAAACTTGGAAAGGAGTCGCGATAATGCAAGCAAAACGCATATTCTCGGCCTTTGCGTTCACATTGCTCACAATTTTCCTGTTGCTCATCGTGGCCTCCCGCACAAGTGAGGCCGCGACGGCGGACAACAGCGTCAACATTGACGCGAGCCTTTCCGTCCAGGTGCAGACGACGCCGGACCGGGGCACCCTGCCGGGCAGCAAGGAAGAGCAGCCCTCGCACGAGGAGACAAAGCCGGACATCGACATAAGCTCGTGGCAGTACCTTGTCGCCGGGCCGAGCCACAATATCGGCACCTACACCCCGTACGTGGTTGCCATTGAGGACTCGGCGCAGTATTTTGACGAGCGCGCAATCGACGCGCTCGAGGAGTTCCTGGACGCGGCGCGCAGCGCGGGGTATTCGCCCTACGTGATGACCGCATACCGCAGCTACTCGTCGCAGAACTACATCTATAACGGCCGCGCAAGCCAGATTGCCTGGCCGAACACCCCCACAGCCGCGGACTATGAGGAGGCGGAGAAATACGTCTCCGCACCCGGCGAGAGCGACCACCAGACCGGCCTCGGCGTGGACATCACCGACCGGTACTACAACACCCTCGACGCTTCGCAGATGGACCAGAACTTCCTCGCCTGGATGCGCGAAAACTGCGCGCAGTACGGCTTCATATTGCGCTATCCTTCGGACAAGTCGTCAATTACGGGGCGCGACGAGCCGTGGCACTTCCGCTATGTGGGCGTGGAGGCGGCGCAATACATAATGGACAACAACCTCTGCCTCGAGCAGTTTGTTGCTTTGTACAACTAAAAAGGGCGGCTGACCGGCACGCCCTTTTCGTTTTACCGCCGCTCCGCGTGCATCGGCGCGGCGGATACTAATATGTCAGGAAGCGATAACCTTGCCGTACATCATACGCCCGGCAGCGCCCGGCGACGCCGCAGCTCTCGCCGCAATCTACGCGCCGTATATCGACACCGCCATAACGTTTGAATCTCCCGCTCCGGACGCCGCCGAGATGGCCCGGCGCATAGCCGACACCATGAGCGCCTATCCCTGGCTCGTCTGCGAGCGCGACGGCGTTGTCATCGGCTACGCTTACGCGCACCGCTACCGCGTCCGCGCGGCTTTCGACTGGACGGCGGAGCTGTCCATTTATCTCGACATGTCGCAGCGCGGGCACGGCCTCGGCGAGGCGCTCTACGGCGCGGTAATCGAGCTTTTGCAGAGCCAGGGCTATGTCGTGGCCTACGGCATTGTGTGCACGCCCAACCGGCCCAGCGAGCGGCTGCATGAAAAGTGCGGCTTTGCACGCCTGTTCACGCTCAAAAACTGCGGCTGGAAGCTCGGCTCGTGGCGGGATATGCCCTACTACGGGCGGCAGATTGCCCCGCTGGCCGACGAGCCCGCGCCGCCGGTGCCGTTTCCGCGGCTCGACGCCGGATATGTCCGCGAGGTTTGCGAAAAATACGCCGGGAGCATCAAGGAGGCGGAGAAATGACAAAGACAAACGCAATGCGCCTACTGGACGCGGCGGGGATAGCCTACCGCACGACGGAGTACGAGTACGACGAGAGCGACCTCTCCGGCAAGCACGCCGCAGAGCAGATAGGCATGCCCGCCGAGCAGGTGTTCAAGACACTCGTGACGCGCGGGGACAAAACGGGCATACTGGTGTTCTGCATCCCGGTGCTCGACGAACTGGATTTGCGCCGCGCAGCACAGGTGTCCGGCAACAAGAAGCTCGAGATGATACACGTAAAGGAGCTGCTGCCGCTCACCGGCTACATGCGCGGCGGCTGCTCACCCATAGGCATGAAGAAGAAGTACCCCACTTATATAGATGAGACCTACGTCCTCTTCAACGAGATAGCCGTGTCCGCCGGCATGCGCGGCGAGCAGATAATACTCAACCCCAACGACCTGGTGAAGTACGTGGATGCCAAGGTGTATTGAGAGCTATGGGCAAGACCTACGAAAAATTCCTCAGAAGCGGCATCGATCTCGCGACGCTCGGCGTGGAACGGGGCGAAAACGAGACGTATTTCTGCACGCCGCGCGGTGCAAGCATAATAGGCTGGGAGGGCGTCGACGGAATACACTACTGCTTCGTGCGCGGCTACGGCGGAGTTGTGTTCGCCGTCAGCCCTATGAACGCCGCGCCGGACTGGGTTCACGCCGTCGCGCGCGACTTCTCGGACTTCCTGCGGCTGCTGCTCGCGTGCGGCCACGCCGCGGCCGTAGAGCAGTGTTGGGCCTGGAGCCGGGAGCAGTTCGACGCATATATTGCGGAGAACCCGCCGGCGGAGGCTGCGCGCGGGGCGATGGCCGAGATACGTGAAAAGCTCGCGCTCGAGCCCATGGACGACCCCTGGGGCTATATCCACGAGTTTCAAAGCGGCTTCGATTACGGGAAGATAAAATACTCCGACCCCAATATGATGGACGAACCCGCCCCGGACGAGGCCGATGAGCCATGGGAAGTGTGCTATCCGGGCGGCGGGGGAAAGCCGGGCGAGGAGATAGCCGTGGACGCGCGCTTTGACTGCGCCGGGCACGAGTGGCGCATACCGGCGGTGTACGCCTGCCGCGAGGGTCTGGTCGTAGACGTGGCGGTCGCGACGGATGCGGACGCCGTGCGCGCCTTCCTCGCGAAGTGGGCGCCTGACGGCGACACACGCATAAGCCGGTTTTCAAAGGCCGAGCGCTTGCGCTTAGAGCGCGAGAACCCGACGAGTCTGGACTTTGAGGTCACGCTCACGCTCAACGGCCGCGAGCTCAAATACAAGGGCATGAGCGGCAGCGGCTGGGCCCCTATCGAGGGCTGGGAGAACCGCTCCGCGCGCCGCACTCTGGAGCACTACGGCTTGGACAAAGAACGCTGCTGGCAGTTTTCTCGCATACGCTTCCCCTGGGGACAGCGCGAGGAGATAGCGTCGCTCTCGGCTGCAGTGACGATACGCCCGGCCGATATACCCGGCGAGACGTTCACCGTCTCCGGCGCGGGCGATGCGCTAGAGCTCACAAACCCCGAGACAGGGGAGAAGTATACGCTCACCGTCTGCGAATACGGCCCCGAGACTCTCAGACAGTCGGATTTTGGCAGCGACGAGTACGAGTACCCGCTCAACTACACCGTGATGGAGTACACGCTCGCGCCCGACGACGGCCGCGTGAGCATACGCGACTCCTCCGAGGGCGACCGGCCGCGCAGGAAGAGTCCAGGCGGCGGCTTCGCCTCGGGCGGCGTGTTTGCCATGCTGCGCTCAGAGCACGAGGGGAGGCGCTACGCGGCCTCGTCCATGTACTTCGAAGCGCCGGAGCGCATAGAGTGGCTGCCCGTGTTCCGCGCGGAGACGCCGGAGGGCGCCGTGATAGAACTCATATAGCCGCGGAGGTGGAATTTTGAAGCAAATACGAAAAATACGCGCCGTTGCGGTTGATTTCTCCGTTGAAAGGTGGTGAAGAATTTATAACGGAGGGACAGCTTTGAATATACCGAATCCAAACGAGGCGTTTCCGAACGAATACGGCACCTCGTGCTTTATAAAAAGCGTCGTCACCGCGCCGAACATTGAGGTCGGCGACTACACGTATTACGACGACGACACCGACCCTGCGGGCTTTGAGCGCAACAACGTGCTCTTCAACTACCCGGAGTTCGGCGACAGGCTGATAATAGGGTAGTTCTGCGCCCTCGCGCAGGGCACAACATTTATAGTGGGCCCGGCCAACCACCGGCTGGGCAGCGTGACGACCTATCCGTTCAACGTGTTCGGCGGGGCGTGGCGCGCCGTTACGCCGGAGCACATGTCGCAGCTGCCGCACAAGGGCGACACGGTCGTCGGCAACGACGTCTGGCTCGGGCGCGGGTGCGTGGTCATGCCCGGCGTCAAGATAGGGGACGGGGCGATAGTCGCAGCGTACAGCGTCGTCACGCGCGACGTCGCGCCATACACGCTCGTCGGCGGGAACCCCGCGCGGTTTGTCAAAAACCGCTTCGATGACGAGCTCACCGGGCTGCTCAAGCGCTTCAAGTGGTGGGACCTGCCGCCGGAAAAACTGGTCGAGTGGCTGCCGCTGTTGTGCGACGAGAACCTTGAAAACATGCGCGAAGCGCTGAAAAAGGCGCTCTCCTAGAGCGCGGTGCCGCCCTGAGGGGGTTTTAAGCCCCGCAGGGCGGATTTTTTGCCGTTTTTT
>CAYXVA010000162.1:0-4355 GCA_964467975.1 uncultured Oscillospiraceae bacterium
GGTGCACCGGGATGAGCGGGACGCCGAGTCCATAGGCCAGGCTCTTGGCAAAGTTAACGCCCACGAGCAATGCGCCGATAAGCCCCGGCGCGTACGTGACGGCCACTGCGTCTATATCCGAGCGCGTGAGGCCAGTGACGGCAAGAGCCCGGTCGGCGAGCTGGTAGATGACCTCGATGTGGCTGCGCGAGGCTATCTCCGGCACGACTCCGCCGTAGACGGCGTGGAGGTCGGCCTGAGAAAAGACCTGGTCGGTCAACACCTCGCGCCCATCGCGCACGAGGGCGACAGCGGTCTCGTCACAGGAGGATTCAACGGCAAGTATTATCATTCTTACACCTTCTCTTACAAATACAGCGTCATAATTACTGCGTTTTCGGTGGGTTTCTCGTAATATTTGGGGCGGATGCCAACATTTTCAAAGCCTTTTTTCGCATACAGGCTGCGCGCCGGGGCGTTTGACTCGCGCACTTCGAGCGTAACGAAGCTCAGCGCCAGAGCGCGCCCGCGCGCCGCTACGGCGTCGATGAGCGCCCCTGCCACGCCCCGGCGGCGAAACTGCGGCGCTGTGCAGACATTTGTGACATAGCCCTCGTCGAGTACATAGTCCAGGCCCATATAACCCGCGAGCTCGCCGTCCATGAGCGCGACAAGCAGCAGCTTTCCCTCCCCGCTCAGCTGACGCGCAAGCTGCTCGCGTGTCCAAGGCAGCGAAAAGCTGTCCTTCTCGAGGCAGCAAATCCAGTCGAGGTCGGACCCCGTTGCCGGCCTTATCTCAATCATCGCCCTCTTCACCGCCCAACAGCTCATCAACCAGGAGGTTTATCTCCTTGAGCATGTTGTCCGCGAGCCGGTTCCAGCCTCCCTGCGTGTCTATCCTGGGCGGGTGAATGTCGTCCATGCTCAGGCACATAATGCGCTCAGAGAGGTCGGGCCAGCGGGCGGAGAGCGTGTCGCACAGCTCAAGCGTCGTGCACATAACTACGTCGTGTTCCTCGCACAGCTCGCGTGTGATTTCGCGCGGCGGGCCGCTGATTGCAAGCGCGACCTCGTACCGGGCGGCAGCGCGCACGGCCTTGATGTTCAGAGCCCCGGTGTTCAGGCTGGCGCAGTCCGCGCTCATATCGTCCAGGCCGTTCTCGGCGGCCGCGGTGAGGAACATGGCCCGCGCCATCTCCGCAAGGCCCGCGCCCGTGTTGTCGACAAAGAGGATGCTGCTAATCTCCATCGGCTCGACATCGTCCTCAAGGCCCGCCAAAAGCTCCGCAACGTGCTGCTCATCCCACTTTTCAAGGCTGCGGTCCATCGCGAGATTCTCTATGTGGTGTGTAAGCTCGTGCTTGAGCGTTCGCACAAGCTCGTCCCGGCACTTTTCAGGTGTCGCATCCGGATACTTGCGGCGGAAGGAGCCGTAGTATATCTCCACATAGCGCCCCATCTGGTTTACGTTGTACGTGCCCATGACCAGCAGCCCGTGTTCGTCGGTCTTGCTCTGGCGGATAAGGTTCACACCGCCGTTGAGCTTTTCAAATATCTCCGGCGGCAGCGCGTCGACGGCCTCGTCGAGCACGCGTCCGGCTTCTTCATAGCTTATCATATCAGTGTGCCTCCGCCCATGTGCGAGCGATTTTTGCATTCGCCGTCAGCGGCACGCTCAGGCTCGCCGCGCCGCTCATTTCTTCTTCGAGCAGCGTTTTTACGTGCTCGGCCTCGTCCTCGGGGCACTCGGCGATAAGCTCGTCGTGCACCTGCAAAATCAGCCGGGATTTGAGCCCCTCGGCGCGCATGCGCCTATATGCGTTTACCATCGCAAGCTTCATGATGTCGGCGGCCGTGCCCTGTATGGGCATGTTCCGCGCCACGCGCTCGCCGAAGGCGCGCATGTTTCGGTTCGAGCTCTTGAGCTCGGGCATGGGCCTGCGGCGTCCGAAGAGCGTGGAGACATAGCCGTTTTCCTTCGCCTCGGCTATGACGCGCTGCATATACTCGCGCACTCCGTGGTACTTCTCCAGATATGCGTCGATGTACGCCTGCGCCTCCTTGGGCCGGACGCCTATGTCCTGCGCGAGGGAAAAGGCGCTTATCCCGTAGACAATGCCGAAGTTGACGGCCTTTGCGTGGCTGCGCATCTGCGGCGTGACCTCGTCGAGCGGGATGCCGAACACCTGCGAGGCCGTGACGGCGTGTATGTCCTCGCCGGTGAGGAAGGCGTTTTTCATCGTCTCGTCGCCGGAGATGTGCGCAAGCAGCCTGAGTTCAATCTGGCTGTAGTCCGCGTCGACCAGCATGCAGCCAGGCGCGGCGACGAACATCTTACGTATCTCGCTGCCGAGCTCTTTCCGTATGGGGATGTTCTGGAGATTCGGCTCGGTGGACGAGAGCCTGCCTGTCGCGGTGACGGTCATCTTGAAGTTCGTGTGTATGCGCCCGTCGGGGGAGATGACCTTGATAAGCCCGTCGGCGTAGGTGCTCTTGAGCTTGGTGAGCATGCGGTAGTCCAGGATGTCGGAGATTATCGGGTGCTTGCCCACCAGCTTTTCCAGCACGTCGGCGTTGGTGCTCCAGCCGGTTTTGGTTTTCTTGCCTGCCGGGAGCATCAGCTCGTCGAAAAGCACCTCGCCGAGCTGCTTGGGCGAGTTAATGTTAAACTCGTGCCCGGCGTAGCCCCAGATGCGCTCCTGCAATATGTCTATCCCACTCACGAGGCTCTCGCCGTAATCCGCAAGCGCGGCCCTGTCCACGAGGAAGCCCGCGCGCTCCATGTCTGCGAGCACGGCGCACAGCGGCAGCTCGATATTGTAGTATAGGTCGTGCGCGCCTATCTCTGTCAGCTTCGCGTCCAGCACAGGGTAGAGCTCATATACGGCCTGAGCCGCGCTGCGCTCCCCGCCCAGATGCCGCGCAGCGAGCCGGTCTATCGGATAGGCGTTCTCCGTGGGGTCGAGGACGTAGGCGGCAAGCTCGGTGTCGAACACGAATCCCTTTGGCTCGACGTTCTCTCTGAGCGCGAGGCCCATGAAGTCTTTAACGCCGTGGCCGACTTTTTTGACGTCCTCGGAGAAGAGCGTGTCGACGAGCGCATCCCAGCCCTCAAGCGCCGTGAGCTGTTCTGCCTTGAACACTGCCTCGCCGTCGCAGAGCGTGAGCGTGCTCATGTCCTCGTCGGGCAGCACCGCGACGTACTCAGCCTTCCTGATTCGCGCGGTCATTTCCTCCGGCGTCAGCTCGAGCTCCGGCAGCGCGCTGTCGGACGCAAACACCTCGGCAATGCCCACCTGCTCCTCGGCGAGGCCCCAGCGCTCTATCCAGCGGTTGAAGCCGAGGCGCTTGAGCGCGTCGAGGAGCTCACTCGAGGGCCGAAGCTGCCAGACGGCCTCTTTCGGATCCAGTTCGACGGGCGCGTCGCGGCTTATCGTGGCGAGTTCATAGCTCATCCGTGCGCTCTCTTCTCCGGCAGCGAGCTTTTTTCGAACCGAATCCTTTATGTCCAGGCTGTCCAGGTTCTCGTAGATGCTGTCGACCGTGCCGAAGCGCCGCACGAGGTCGAGGGCGGTCTTTTCCCCTATCCCAGCCACGCCAGGGATGTTGTCCGAGGCGTCGCCCATGAGCGCCTTCAAGTCCACCATGAGCGGCGGCTCGAAGCCGTATTCCTCGCGGAAGCGCTCGGGCGTATAGTCAACGGTCTCCGTCTTGCCCTTCGAGCTCTTGACGTGGAGCACGTCTGTGCTGTCGGTTATCAGCTGGAAGCTGTCGCGGTCACCGGTGACTATCTCGCAGAGCCAGTTTTCTCCCTCGCAAATCTTTGCCACGGTGCCTAGCACGTCGTCGGCCTCCCAGCCCTCGGCAGCGAGCTGCTTTATGCCCATCGCGGCGAGCAAGTCCTTCAAAACCGGCATCTGCACGGCGAGGTCGTCGGGCATAGGCTTGCGCTGGGCCTTGTAGCCGGCGTACTGCTTGTGCCGGAAGGTCGGCGCCGGCAAGTCGAAGGCCGCGCAGAGTGCGTCGGGCGCGTGCTCGTCGAGCAGCTTTTGCAGTATGGCGAGGAAGCCGTACACCGCGTTCGTCGGCGTGCCGTCGGGCGCGTTGAGCATGCGCACGCCGTAGTACGCGCGGTTCACTATGCTGTTGCCGTCAAGTATCATGAGCTTCATGTTTCGTTCTCGCTTTCGTTGTTTGGCAGTACCGGGCTGCCGAATATGCGCTCGCAGTCGGCGAGGGCCTGCTTGAGCTGGGCGTAAAGCGTGGAGTTTATCGCGCCGCCGCGCGTGTCGCCGCTCTCATAGTCGGCTATGGCGGAGCGGATATCCCAGAGCTGCCGCTGCCAGCCGAAGGTGCTCTTGGGCACGCCGTAGTCG
>CAYXVA010000163.1:0-4351 GCA_964467975.1 uncultured Oscillospiraceae bacterium
CGGTTACGAGGTTTATGTTGTGCACGCCCTTGTCGCGCAGCCGCAGCATCGTGTCGCGCAATTGCTGCACTGTGAGCTCTACGCCGGGCGAGCCGGGCTGGGATATGGCCGCGTTCTGGCAGTATACGCAGCCGAGGCTGCAGCCGGTGAAAAATATCGTCCCGCTGCCGCGCTCACCGGAGATACACGGTTCCTCGCCGAAGTGGGCCGCGGCGCGCGCCGCGCGGGGAAGCGCTCCGCTCGAGCACACGCCGGTTTCGCCGCGCTCGCGGTCGGCGCCGCACATGCGCGGGCAGTCAAAACACGCGCTCAAAGCCCGATCAGCTCCTTCGTGTGCGTGTACGGCTCGCGCGCCACGCTCATCGGGCGCATTCCGCCGCTGGTGAAGCCCTTCGCGGCGAGCTTGAGCATCTTCTTGAGCGTGTACTTGCTCTCGCCGGCAAAGCGCTCGGCGCGGTCGTAGCTCACGGTTTCGCATTTAAGCCCCAGCCGCGTTATGAGCCCGCGCAAAAACAGGTCGTCGCCGTGATAGAGCGCCAGGCGGTCAAGCGCCTCCGGGTCCATGAGCCGGAAGTCCGCGTGGTCGTAGATGAGGCTCGAGCCGAACAGCTGCATTATTTTATAGTACGCCCTCGCCGTGTTGCGCTTGAGGAAGGTGTCCGTCTGCCTCGACGCGCGCACGCCGCAGACTATGTGCGTCCCGGCGGCGTGCTTCTCGGCCATCTTTTCTATGGCGTCCACGTCGTCCTGCAAGTCGGCGTCTATGCTCACGCTCACGGCCCGCTTGTCCCGCGCGCACATGAGCCCTTCGGTCAGCGCAGTCTGGTGCCCGCGGTTGCGGTCGAGACACAGCCCGGCAAAGCGCGGGTCGCTTTCGTGCGCCTCTTTGATGATATCCCAGGTCCGGTCGTGCGAGCCGTCGTTCACAAAGAGCACCCGGCTGTCCGGGGAAGCATAGCCGTCAGCGGCCAGCGTATCGAGGCACTCGCCGAGGCGTTTTATCGTCTCGGGCAGAACCTCCTCCTCATTGTAGCAGGGCACAACGATGAAATATTTTTCCATTTAGGCCTCCACAGTGTGAAAGTGATGCCTACATTATGACACAAACTTCCGAAAGTTTCAATAACAGAGCCCGTGTATGGCGGGTTTTACAAAAAATTAATTAAAAAACGCAATTTTACGGTATAATTGGTATTGTAATCTTTCCAGTAAGGTAGTAAAATGTGCATGCGAAGAAATTAGCAGGAATATCACAAACGTTTGTGACAAGTTTGTGAGCCCCGGAGGGCGGCGAACGCCGCTGCCGCATATCCGGCACGGAGCCGGGGGAGGACGCAAAACGGAGGGCGCAAGATGATAGATATAGTGCTCGTTGAGTCGGAGATACCGAACAACACCGGGGCGATTGCCCGCACCTGCGCCTGTACCGGCGCGCGGCTGCACCTGGTGAAGCCGCTGGGCTTCGACATCTCCGACAGCGCCGTGAAAAGGGCGGGGCTGGACTATTGGCATCTCGTGGACCTCAGCGTATACGAGAACATCGACGAATACTTCGCCAAAAACGGCGACTCCAACCTCTACCTTACAACGACCAAGGCCCCGCGCAGCTATGCTGAGTGCGACTGGTCGGGAGACGTCACTCTTATGTTCGGAAAGGAGACCGCCGGGCTGCCGGAGTGGCTGCGGGAGAAGTACCGCGACCGCTGCGTGCGGATACCGATGGTTTCTGAGGCGAGGAGCCTCAATTTATCAAACGCCGCCGCCATCCTCACCTACGAGGCGCTGCGGCAGCAGGGTTTTAAAGGTTTACTTGACTACGGCCAAATGAAACAGGAGGAATGAAGCATGAACTACAACAAAAAGACCGTGCACGATTTTGACCCCCACGGCAAGAAGGTATTGCTCCGCTGCGACTTCAACGTACCCCAGAACAAGGAGACCGGCGAGATAACCAGCGATAAGCGCATCGTCGCCGCCCTGCCAACCATTAAGTATCTGCTCTCCAACGGCGCCGCCGTCATAGCCTGCTCCCACCTGGGCAAGCCCAAGGGAGAGTGGAAGGAGAGCCTGAGCCTCAAGCCCGTAGCCAAGCGCCTGGCCGAGCTGCTGGGCATGGACGTTATAATGGCCGCCGACATCGTCGGCGAGGACGCGAAGGCCAAGGCCGCCGCGCTGCAGCCGGGACAGATCATGCTACTTGAGAACCTCCGCTTCGACAAGCGCGAGGAGAAGAACGACCCCGAGTTTGCAAAGGAGCTGGCGAGCATGGCCGATGTGTACGTCTCCGACGCCTTCGGCACCGTGCACCGCGCCCACGCCTCCACCGCTGGAGTTGCCGCCTTCCTGCCCGCCTACGCCGGTATGCTCGTGGAGAAGGAGATCTCCGTCATGGGCAAAGCCCTGAGCGACCCCGCACGCCCCTTTGTCGCCATCCTCGGCGGCGCCAAGGTCAGCGACAAGATCGGCGTGATAAACAACCTGCTTGAGAAGGCCGACACGATAATCGTCGGCGGCGGCATGGCCTACACCTTCAAGTTGGCCCAGGGCCACACCATCGGCAAGAGCCTGCTCGAGGCCGACCGCGTAGACTACGCGAAGGAAATGATGGACAAGGCCGCGGCCCACGGCGTCAAGCTGCTCCTGCCCGTCGACCACGTCTGCGCCGCCGAGTTCTCCGCCGACGCCGAGCCCGTCGTCACCGGCGAGGACATCCCCGACGACCTTATGGGCATGGACATCGGCCCCAAGACCGTCGAGCTCTACAAGGACGCCGTCAAGGGTGCGGGCACCGTCGTCTGGAACGGCCCTATGGGTGTGTTCGAGTTTGCCAGCTTCAACAAGGGCACCTTCGCTATGGCCGAGGCCGTTGCCAACTGCGGCGGCGTGACGATAATCGGCGGCGGCGACAGTGCCTCTGCCGTTGAGAAGAGCGGTTATGCCGACAAGATTACCCACATCAGCACCGGCGGCGGCGCTTCCCTCGAGTTTCTTGAGGGCCTGGAACTGCCCGGCGTTGCCTGCCTACTGGACAAATAAGGAAGGAGCCTAAGCCCCAATGAACAGGAAATACCGCAAGACAATAATCGCCGGCAACTGGAAGATGAACAAGCTGCCGAGTGAGGCCCGCCCGTTTGTCGACGAGCTCAGGGCCCAGCTGCCCAAGACCAAGACCTGCGACACGGTGCTGTGCGTGCCCTACGCCATCATCCCCGCCGTCGCCAGGGCGCTCAAGGACAGCCGCATAGTGTTCGGCGCGCAGGACGTCTCCGTCCACGACTCCGGCGCGTACACCGGCGAAGTCAACGCCGCTATGCTCGCCGACCTGGGCTGCCGTTACTGCATCGTCGGCCACAGCGAGCGCAGGGCGTACCACGGCGAGACCGACTCCGACGTCAACACCAAGGTCAAGAAGCTGCTCGAGCGCAATATAGTCCCCATCATCTGCGTCGGCGAGAGCCTGGAGCAGCGTGAGCGCGAGCTCACCATCGAGTACATCGAGTATCAGGTCAAGGCCGCGCTCGCCGGACTCGACCCCAAGCAGGTCAAGCGCTGCGTTATCGCCTACGAGCCCATCTGGGCCATCGGCACCGGCAAGACCGCCACTCCCGAGCAGGCGGCCGAGGTCTGCGGCGCGATACGCAGCTTCATCCGCAGCATCTTTGACGCGCGCATTGCCCGCGCCGTCACCATCCTCTACGGCGGCAGCATGAACGCGGACAACTGCGACGAACTCCTTGCCCAGCCGGATATCGACGGCGGCCTTATCGGCGGCGCGTCCCTCAAGACTGCGGATTTCGCCCGCATAGTGGCCGGCACGGTGCGGGAGTGAGCGTATGGCAGAAGTCAAACCCGTTGCGCTTATAATCCTCGACGGCTACGGCATAGGCGAGCCCAACGACGGTAACGCCATATACCTGGCCAAGACCCCCGTCATGGACGAGCTTTTGAAGAACTGCCCCAACACCCGCCTTTCCGCCTCCGGCCTCGACGTCGGCCTACCCGAGGGGCAGATGGGCAACAGCGAGGTCGGCCACACGAACATCGGCGCGGGCCGCGTCGTGTTCCAGGACCTGCCGCGCATCACCAACGCGATAGCCGACGGCAGCTTCTTCAAAAACCCCGTTTACCTCAAGGCCATGGACGACGCGAAGGCGTCCGACGGCGCACTGCACGTGCTCGGGCTGCTCAGCGACGGCGGCGTCCACAGCCACATCAAACATATTTTCGCCATCCTCGACATGGCGAAGCAGCAGGGCCTCGAGCGCGTGTACGTGCACTGCTTCCTCGACGGCCGCGACGTCAACCCGACTTCCGGCGTGGGCTTTGTTGAAAAGCTCGCCGAGAAATGCGC
>CAYXVA010000164.1:0-4349 GCA_964467975.1 uncultured Oscillospiraceae bacterium
AGGGCGAAATCCCGTCCCGAAAGGGCTACCCGAGCTACATGTACTCCGACCTCGCGAGCATCTACGAGCGCGCGGGCCTCATACGAGGCAAGCCCGGCTCCGTCACGCTCATGCCCATACTCACCATGCCCGGCGACGACATCTCGCACCCCATTCCCGACCTCACGGGCTACATCACCGAGGGGCAGATAGTCCTCTCCCGCGACCTGGCGCAGAAGGGCGTCTACCCGCCCGTCGGCATCCTGCCGAGCCTGTCGCGACTCATGAAGGACGGCACGGGCAAGGGCTTCACCCGCGACGACCACCCTGACCTCTCAAACCAGCTCTTCGCCTCGTACTCCGAGGTGTCCAGCGCGCGCAGCCTCGCCACCGTCATAGGCGAGGACGAGCTGAGCGCGCGCGACAAACTGTACCTCCAATTCGGCGACGAGCTGGAGCACAGCTTCATCAACCAGGGCATGTACGAGCCGCGCTCGCTGGACGAGACGCTCGACATGGGCTGGCGCATACTGAGTATCCTGCCCAGGAGCGAGCTCTCGCGAGTGAGCGACAAGGTGCTCGACGCGCACTACACGGGCACGGTTAACTGATTTTGACGCATTGCGCCGGAGGGAGGCGATATCTTGCCGCAAACAGCGCCCACAAAAAGTAATCTGAGCGCAGCCAAGCGCTCCCGCACTCTGGCCTCGACGGGCTACGAGCTGATGGACCGCAAGCGCAACATACTCATACGCGAGCTCATGGCGCTGATAGACGACGCCAGGCAGCTTCAGGACCGCATAGACGCCACCTTTGCCGAGGCCTACGCCTCGATGCGCATGGCCGAGATATCCATGGGCGGCAGCGCCCGGATAGCCGCCGACAGCGTGCCCATAGACGACGGCTTCTCGCTGCGCAGCAAGAGCGTCATGGGCGTGGAACTGCCGTATGTCTCCGACAAATACGAGAGCCCCGACGGCCCGCCGTACGGACTCTCGTTCACGAGCTCGGAGCTCGACGACGCGTATTTCAAATTCCAGGAGGTGCGCGCGCTCATCTGTGAGCTGGCCCAGACGGAGAACAGCATCTACCGCCTGGCCTACGCCATAAAAAAAGCGCAAAAGCGCGCCAACGCCCTCAAAAACATCGTCATCCCCGGCCTGGACAGCGAGATTGACCGCATTTCCGACGCCCTCGAAGAGAAGGAGCGCGAAGAGTTCGTCCGTCTCAAGGTCGTCAAGAGCCGGAACGAGAGACAGAAGGGAGAACAAAATGCGCAGAGCGAATAAGCTGCTGGCCCTCGCGCTGGCCCTCGTTTTTGTCTTTACCTTTGCCGCCTGCGGCGAATCGTTTGAGAGCGCTATGATTCGCGCCGTGCGCGAGATGGAGAGCGTCGAAAGCGTCCACGCGGACATGGTGCTGGACATGGAGTTCGGCATAGACGCGCTCGGCAGCAGCGGAAGCATGCCCATAAGCGTGCTCATGAGCATGGACACGGCGGGTGACCGCACAAGCGCGGAAATTACCATGGAGTTTATGGGCAGCGGGTCCGGGATCACGTGCATCACCGCCAAGAACGGCGAGACCTATGACATCTACATCTCGTTTGACGGCGGCGAGACCTGGGTGACGCAGACCGGCGTGGACCCCGGCGACGTCAATTTCGGCAACATGACTCTCAACATGGACACAAGCGATATTATCCGCTTCTATCTGGAGAGCGCGACCAGCTTCGGCGACCCCGTCGAGGAGACGGTGGACGGCGTGACGTGCCGCCGGTACGACGGGTTCTTCCCGGGCGCGCGGCTCACCGAAGTGCTCACTCAGGCCGGCGGAGGCAGCTTCGCGCAGGTGCCCGACGGCACTAACCTGCCGAATGCGCCGATATCTGTCTGGCTAGCAAAGGGCGACGGTCTGCCCCGCCGGATAAGCATTGACATGACAGACGCGATGGGCCAGTATGTGACAGGGGTGTTCTCCGGAAGCAGCATACCTGAGGACATGCTGACTGTCGGCGCCGTCACAGTCACGGTGGATTTGAGCGAGTATAACTCCGCAGTTCCGCTGCAAGTCCCGGCAATATGACGTTTCTGCGGGGGAGTCCCCGCCAAGGGAACTCCCCCGCAGTTTACTGTTCCACAATTAATATGGGTTTTCACGCGGCGCAGGCTTTGCGCGCATCGAGAACCGTACCTTAGGGCGCGTACAGCGCCCTTTTGACTTGAAGGAGGTGCTTTATGGCGGCACGCAAAAAGCGGCGTGCAAAGGGTAAACGCGGCGCGCTTGGGACGCTGATAGTGATACTCGCCGCCGCGCTGGCATTTGCCGGAGGAAAGCTCGGCTGGTTCGACAATATACAGCTAAAGCCGGCGGCGACGCCGCTGCCGGGCGACGGGGTGTACGTCACGTTCATCGACGTCGGCCAGGGTGACAGTACGCTTGCGTACTGCGAGGGCGAGACGCTGCTTATCGACGCCGGCGTTACGGGCCAGGGAGTGACCGTCGCCGCATACCTCGACAGCATAGGCGTAAGCAGGCTGGATTACGTTGTGTGTACGCACGCGCACGAAGACCACTGCGGCGGGCTGGACTACATACTCGAAAACTATGAAGTGGGCACAATCTTCGCGCCGTACACCGAGTTCGACGCCTCCGGCACCTTCACCCGCTTTGAGGACACGGCCTCGGAGCTGGGGCTGGACATCACCGTGCCGCAGCTGGGCATGCAGTTCACATTGGGCACCGCCGTGTTCGAGTTTATCGGCCCGGTGGACGACTGGGACGGCGACGTGAACGACTCAAGCCTCGTCATACGCCTGGACTACGGCGACGACAGCTTCCTCTTCACCGGCGACATATCGTCCGGCGCGCTGCTCGACTGCGCATACATAGGCGGCTACTCAATAAACTGCGACGTGCTCAAGCTCGGCCACCACGGCAGCCGCACGTCCACCGACGCGGAGGTGCTGCGCCTGACCAGCCCAGAGGTCGCCGTCGCCTCTTGCGGCGAGGGGAACTCCTATGGCCACCCGCACGAGGAAGTGGTGGAGCTGTGCGAGGAGTACGGCGTACTTCTGCTGCGCACCGACCGCGACGGCAGCATAACGCTGCACTCCGACGGCGCGGAGATAACGCGCGCGGCATAGTACATATACGCACGGAAATGGCCCGTTTCCGTGCGTTTTAATAATAACAATGACCGTTTTCGAGGTAAAACCACTATACAAATCCTCCCCGGCCTGTTATAATGAAAAACCGGACGGCGCCCCGCCGCCCTTAACAGCTTGAGAGGTGACAGCCCATGAGCGAGATATATGTAACGGGACATCGAAATCCAGACACGGACTCCATAGTGGCTTCCATAGCCTATGCAAATTTGCAGAACGCCATGGGCGAGAGGAACTACAAGGCCGTGCGTATAGGCGCCATAAACGACGAGACGGCGAGGCTGCTCGCGCGCTTCGGCATGGAGGCCCCGCCGCTGGTGAAAAACATGCGCACCCAGGTCCGCGACGTGGATTACGACCTCACCCCGGCGCTGGACCGCTCGGTGCCGCTGGATTTGGCCTGGCGCACCATGCGCGACGACGCGGTCAGCGTCGTGCCCATAGTGAATGAGGACGGCACAATCTTCGGCATGCTCTCCGCCGGGGACATTGCGTCCTACGACATGCAGACCATCGCCGAAAACCGCATAGACGACGTGCCGCTCTTCAATCTGCTGAGCGTACTGGAGGGCACGCTCGTGAACGAGCTCAACTGCACCGAGAGCAATGTCTCGGGCGAGCTCTATATTTCGCTGCCGCAGAACTACGCCGACAGCGCGCTCACCAGCCCCGACACGATACTCATCTGCGGCGACCAGCCGGAGATTATCGAGCAGGCGATAGCCAGCGGCGTACGATGCCTGATAATCTGCCGCGCGGCGATGCGCCCGGAGTGGGCAAACGCGGCGAGCAACATCTGCGTTATCTCCACGCCGTTCTCCGCGCGCCGCGTCTCACGCATAATCTACCAGGCTCTGCCTGTTGAGCGTATAATCGAGCCGAAGGAGATCGTGGCCTTCCACCTCGGCGATTACCTCGACGACGTGCGTGAGATAATGCTCAAGAGCCGCTACCGCAGCTACCCGGTGCTCGACGAGAAGGGCCTGGTCGTGGGTATGATATCCCGCTTCCACTTACTCCGCCCGCGACGCAAGCAGGTTGTGCTCGTCGACCACAACGAGGCCGCGCAGAGCGTCCCGGGGCTCGACCAGGTGGAAATTCTGGAGATAATCGACCACCACCGCCTCGCCGACATCCAGACCACGCAGCCCATACGCGTCAGGAACGAGCCCGTCGGCAGCACGAATACGATACTGACAAGCA
>CAYXVA010000165.1:0-4330 GCA_964467975.1 uncultured Oscillospiraceae bacterium
GTCATTTCCTGCTGCCGGAAGCCTATCCGTGCGTTGCGCAGCCCGATATCCTCGAAGTAATACTTGTTCGGATAGTCAAAGTAGCTCTTGCCCTTGACGTCCCAGCGCTTGCACTCGGTAAAGAGGAAGGAGTCGGACAGGTAATCCATATACGCCTTTACGGTGTTCAGCGCGACACGGTTTTCCCCGCTGCGCTTCTGCTTCGTGTTGATTGTGTCCGCGACCCTCGTCGGATTGGTCAGCGAGCCAACCGACGAGCAGAGCAAATCCACGATAGAGGACAGCACGTCCTCCCGCTTGATATGTTTGCGCTCCACGATGTCCCTCAAATAGACCTCCGAGAACAGGGAGGATAGGTAGTTCATTTTGGCGGCGTCGGTGGGGCGGGACAGAATCAGCGGCATACCGCCGTAAAAGGCGTAGTTGTCAAAGGCCTCCTGTTTGTCGCCGCCAACGGCTGAGTAGTACTCCGCAAAGCTGAGTGGATGTACGCGAATCTCATCGCTGCGCCCGCGAAATTCGGTGAGAATGTCGGAGGACAGCATCCTGGAGTTGCTGCCGGTGACGTAGATGTCAAGATTGGAGAGCGATTTCAGGTCGTTGAGAGCGTCGTAGAAGGTGATTTTCTTCCCCTCTGCGTTGTACGGGTTTGGAACCCCGTCGGACATCTGAATCTCATCGACGAAGAGATAGAACTGCCCGCTGCCGCCCTCCACAATCTGGCGCACATAGCTCGCCAGCTCCAGTGGATTGCGGAAACGGATGTCCCTCGTCAGGTCAAGCTCGATGGAGATGATGTGATCCTCCGCAACGCCCTGATTGAGAAGATAGCTGCGGAACAGGTTGCGGAGAAGATAGGACTTTCCGCATCTGCGGATGCCGGTGATGACCTTCACCTGTCCGTCCCACATAAAAGATATGAGTTTGTTCAAATACCTGTCCCGTTTGATTTCCATATCCGAACCCCCATTGAAAACTTGGCAGTATTATTGTGCTACTTTTCAATAAGCATTATACGGCATCCAAAGGGAGAAATCAATCGGTTTGTTGAAATGTTGGCGTATCATCGCGAAAAGTTTTCAATGTGGTACTACGTGTGTAGCCTATCTCTCAGTCTCCCGCCGGCGCTTCTGCTGCTTGTGCCACTGCTCCAGCAGTTTGATAATAGTTTCCTCCATGCGCTTAGGCGTGTATGAGGCGGGGAAGTATTTGCGGAGCGTATCGCCCTTGAGCGTGACGCGCTCGACCTCTTTCTTTTCCTCCGACATGATGGCGCGCATGACTGCGGCGTCCAGCTCGCCGCGCTGGCTGAACTGCTTTAACCTCTGCGCCTGTGACAGCGACGGCGTGGCCTGTTCGCTGTCCATCGCGTCAAGTAGCATGGTCTGTTCGTCCTTTGTGAGAAAGGACAGCTCATAGGCCGGGTTGAACGCAATCTTGTGCTCGTCTACCATGTCTAGCAACGTCGGGATTAGCTCGGTAAGTCGTATGTAGCGTTTGATTTGGGACTTGCTGTCTGGGCTTTCCGCAGCAACTTTTTCTGCGGCTGTTAACTTCGGCCCAAGTTGGGCCGAAGTTAAATCCGTGCGCTCGCCTTGGTGGCGTATGGCTTCCAGTTTTAGTTTGTACGCAAACGCCCTCTCGCTCGGCAGCAAGTCCTCACGCTGTAGGTTGCTGTCCACGACGAGAATCGCCGCCGCGTCATCGTCCAGCTCACGCACGATAACCGGCATCGTCTCAATCCCCGCCAGCTCACACGCCCGCTTACGCCGGTGCCCGGACACAAGTTCGAAGCCGCCGTCGGGCATAGGCCGAGCAATCACGGGGGAAAGTACACCATACTGCTTCACACTCTCGGCCATATCCCGCATGGCATCGTCGTCGCGCACCTTGTACGGGTGTTTGCTGAACGGCCTTAAACTGGCCAATTCTATATACTCAATACCTGAATTATCAGTTTTTGCTGTTGCCATGTCGCCTCCGATAATATCACAAAAACGCAGCCAAAAGCTGCGTTTTTGCGTCTTTTTCCGCAAATACCGTCGAAATTATGTAGTATTGAGGAAACGCTGCGCGTTGGTATCAATGACTTACTGACACGTGAGTCACGGCGCCGACAAGTTTGCCGTTTTGGATTATCGGGCTGCCGCTCATCCCCTGCACTATGCCGCCGGTGGTTTCTATCAGCGCCGGGTCGGTCACTATTATCAGGAGCCGCTCGCTGTTAGTGTCGGCCTTTTTGATCTCTACCGCGTACTCCGTCACTTCGCTGCCACAGACGTTGGCAAGTATAGTCGCAGGGCCGTTTTCTATCTCACCGGCCTCTGCCACGGGCAGCGCCTCGCCCTCAAAACCGCTCGAGGTGCCGAAAATGCCGTGCTGTGTGTTCGCGTCCACTGTGCCTATACCGTTTGAAACGTCGTAACTGCCGTGCAGCTCTCCCGCCTGCCCGCACTCGCCGCGCAGCACGTCGGAGACATTCGCCTCACAAATAGTCCCCTCGCTTATGGGCAATAATACCCCTGTGTCGGCGTCCGTTATGCTGTGTCCCAGCGCGCCGTACTCGCCGGTCTCCGGATCATAGTACGTCACCGTGCCCAAGCCGGACACGGTCCCGCGCAGCCAAAGGCCCATGCGCCAGGCGCCGTCCGTGTCCTGCACAGGGACGATAGTGAGCTGCAGCGTCTTTTCATCGCGCAGCACCGTCAGCTCCACTTTCCCGCCGTCAAGCCCGCTTAGAACATTGGCAAAATCTTCTACGCACTTGATCTCGGCCGAGCCCACACGCACTATGATGTCCCCGGGCAGCACCCCCGCGTCGGCCGCCGGAGCCGCCTCGCCCGATGCCGTCTGCACCTTGCTCAGCGAAACCACAAGCAGTCCGTCGGTCTGGGCCTCAATTCCCACCGTGCGCCCCACGGGCACCAGATCCTGAGCGCTCGCCGCCACCGGCAGCGAAAGCATAAACGCCAGCGCCAACGCCATAAGCACAGCAGTGCGCTTTAAAATTCTTCTCATTCGCATCCCCCCGCTCAAAATTTTCGCCGTTGCTTTTTCAACGCCGCCTTATTAATTATGCTCCGGGGCGCAGAAATTAAAGGCGGTTAAATCAAGCATGATTTCCTGTATGCGAAAATTCTCTCACGGTGCCAAGGCTGAACGGGAAATGGTAATTTTTTAATTGAATCGCTCTGCGCCGCGGCATATACACGCCGCGCCGGGCATACACTTGCAGAGCCCGGGGTTGCCGGGGAAAGGGGCGGATTGCATTGAAACGCTTGAGGTACGGAAGCCGCAGCTCGCTGGTAAGCGCGCTGCAATTGGCGCTGGGCCGGTCAGGACTGGACATTGTCAGCGACGGCTGTTTCGGCGCGCGCACCCGCGCCGCGCTCATCGAATTCCAGCGCTCGCGCTCGATACCGCCCACGGGCGAGACGTCGCAGCCGCTCTGGTACGCACTTGAACCGTACCTGAGCGCATACGTCATACACACACTACACCGCGGCGACACTTTGCCGGACATAGCCGCGCAGCACGGCTCGTCGATCGCCGCAATAGAAACGGCGAATCCCACTCTTGACGCGCTCGCGCTCAAGCCGGGGCAAAAGCTGGTAGTGCCGCTGCCGTTCGACGCCGTGCCGGCCGCGGAATGGAGCGCTTACTTAAACGGGCTTGTGCTGCGCGCGCTCACCTCGCGCTACCCTTTCCTGCGGACTTCGACCTTCGGCCGCAGCGCTATGGGCAAGCCGCTGCGCTACATAGTCTTTGGCGAGGGCGGACGTACCGGCGTCTTTACCGCGGCGCACCACGCCAACGAGTGGATAACTGCGCCCGCCCTGCTCAGGTATGTCCAGTCCCTCGCCGCCGACTACGCCGCCGGCACGGAGAGCGCGCAGAGCCTCTACTCACGCGCGAGGCTGTACTTCGTCCCGCTCGTAAACCCTGACGGCGTGGACCTCGTGACCGGCGCGCTCGACGACGGCTTCTTCTCCGAACGGGCCGCGGAGATAGCCGCCGACTACCCCGCCGTGCCCTTCCCAAACGGCTGGAAGGCCAACATACGCGGTACGGATTTAAATCTGCAATACCCCGCCGGCTGGGAGACGGCGCGCGAGATAAAGTTCGCCCAGGGCTGGGTCTCCCCGGCGCCGCGCGACTACGTGGGCACTGCCCCTCTCGCCGCGACCGAGTCCCGCGCGCTTTACACCCTCACTCGCCAGCTCACGCCGAAACTGGCCCTCGCGCTGCACACCCAGGGCGAGGTTATCTACTGGCAGTACCAAGGCTACGCCCCGCCTGGGGCCGAGGCGCTGGCCGGGCGGCTTGCCGA
>CAYXVA010000166.1:0-4321 GCA_964467975.1 uncultured Oscillospiraceae bacterium
CAAAGGCGCTTTTCTTTCGGGGTCTGGGACGCTTTCTTTGTGCAATCAACAAAGAAAGCGCCCCAGAATAGCCTCACTGGGCAAGGAGGCCGCGCTTTATCTGCGCTATGGCGTTCTTTTCGAGGCGCGACACCTGGGCCTGGGAAATGTGTATTTCCTTGGCGACCTCCATCTGCGTCTTGCCGTCATAGTAGCGCAGGGACAGTATCTTTTTCTCGCGCTCGCCGAGCGACGCTATGGCGTCCGAGAGCGCCAGGCGCTCAAGCCAGCTCTCCGGCGTCTCGTGCGTATCGCTTATCTGGTCCATCACCGAGACGCTCTCGCCGGAGACGGCATAGACAGGCTCCGAAAGCGACACGGGGTCCGATATGGCGTCGAGGGCAAAGATCACTTCCTCCCTCTTGACGCCTATGGCGTTCGCTATCTCGTCCGGCGTCGGCGTGCGCCCTGTCTCTGCCGTTAGCTTCTCCCGGGCCTGAAGCGCCCTGTAGGCCGTGTCGCGCATTGAGCGTGATACGCGCACCGAGCTGTCGTCCCGGAGATAGCGCCGTATCTCACCGGCTATCATCGGCACGCCATACGTGGAAAAGCGCACTCCCTGGCTTGTGTCGAAGTTGTCTATGGCCTTTATGAGCCCGATGCAGCCGACCTGGAAAAGGTCGTCGACGTTTTCGCCTCGGTTGGTAAATTTCTGTATGACGGAAAGCACGAGCCTCAAATTGCCGCCTATCAGCTTTTCACGGGCCCCGGCATCACCAGAGCGCGCCTTTTCAAGCAGCTCGTGCATCTCCTCGCTCTTCAGCACCGGCAGCTTGGACGTGTTTACCCCACATATCTCTACCTTGCCATGCACACAGCTCGTCTCCTTTTCCGGAAAGTAAGCCTAGTTTTGCCGGAAAAGGAAGTTTTGATTCATATGCGGCCCAGCCGCGCGGCCAGACGCCGATTTTACACGATTGGCGCAAAACTTTTCTTGTCGCAAACTTTTCTTGTAAGCTGAGGCCGGCTATTGTATAATAAATAACGAACCTTTGATATGTGGAGGGACAACTTTGAGAAAAACAAAAATTATCTGCACCATGGGCCCCGCAGTTGACGACGAGGAGAAGCTCCGCGCCCTGGTTTTGGCGGGAATGGATGCCGCGCGGTTTAACTTCTCCCACGGCACACACGAAAGCCACCTCGCTCTTCTGACCAAAGTTAAGCGTGTCCGGGACGAGCTTGGCTCCGCCGTTGCAACCATTCTTGACACAAAAGGCCCGGAAATCCGCATAAAAACCTTTGAAAACGGCCCTGTCGCGCTCGCCGACGGCGGCACTTTCACCCTGACCACAAGGGACGTGCCCGGCAGCGCCGAGGGCGTATCCGTCACGTACGAGAATCTGCACAACGAGCTGCACCCCGGCTGCCGTGTCCTCATTGACGACGGCCTCATCGAGCTCAAGGTTGATGAGATAAGCGGCCAGGACATAAAGTGCTCCGTCGTCACCGGCGGCCCGCTCTCGAGCAACAAGAGCATAAATATCCCCGACGTACATATCCAGCTGCCGTCTCTGACCGAAAAGGACAGGGACGACCTGCGCTTTGCCGTCGAACAGGACTTCGACTTCGTAGCTGCCTCCTTTGTCCGCAAGGCCAGCGACGTGGAGGACATCCGCGCCTGCCTCAAGGAGTACGGCGGCGAGCACATCCGGATAATCTCCAAGATTGAAAACCGCGAGGGCGTGGACAACCTTGAGGAGATAATAGCCGCCAGTGACGGGCTCATGGTCGCCCGCGGCGACCTGGGCGTGGAAATCCCCGCCTACGAGGTGCCCATACTGCAGAAGAAGATGATCAAGGAGACCAGCATGGCCGGCAAGCCCGTCATCACCGCCACACAGATGCTCGACTCCATGATACGCAACCCGCGCCCCACCCGCGCCGAGGTCTCCGACGTGGCAAACGCCGTCTTTGACGGCACGAGCTGCGTGATGCTCTCGGGCGAAACCGCCTCCGGCAAGTACCCGCTCGAAGCCGTGAACACGATGGTCGACACCATCCGCGCCGCCGAGCAGGCCACCGATTACTGGAGCCGTTTCCGCAAGTTTGCGTTCCGCCCCGGCCGCTCGATAAACGACGCCGTGACGCACGCTTGCTGCCAGACGGCCATGGACTTGGAGGCGGACGCCATTCTCACGCCTACCCAGTCGGGCCACACCGCGCGTATGATTTCCCGCTTCCGCCCCGCCTGTCCCATCGTGGCCTTCACCACTACCGAGAGGGCCCGCCGTCAGCTCGCCATTTCCTGGGGCGTGCAGCCCGTCCTGGCCGGGTACGTGGACTCCACCGACCGCCTGTTCTCCATGTGCGTGCAGACGGCTCTGAAAGAGCGCGTGGTCGAAAGCGGCCAGATGGTGGTCATCACCGCCGGAATACCCATCGGACACTCCGGCAGCACCAACCTCATAAAGGCCCAGGTCGTCTGATTCCTACAAAACAGCAGCCGGCCCTGTTCAGCAGGAACAGGGCCGGCTTTCTTCGTATATTCGCGCCGTCAGACGGCAGCGGAGAGCTTTTGTCCGGCGGTTTTGACTTCATTGGCGAAAATCTTCTTGCGGATTGCAAGGTAGTAGATTATCACCATGCCTCCGGTCAAAACCCAGGATATCGGGTAGACTATGAGCAGCGAAGCGAGAGAGCCCATGTGCGGGAACACCACGTACACCCAGAACACGCGGAACACGACCGTGCCTATCACGGTGAACAGCGCCGGCATCGTCGAGCGCCCCATGCCGCGCAGATACGAACCGGTTATCTCGTAGCTGCACTCGAGCAGCGTAAACGGCAGGACGTAGTATATCCTCACCATCGCGTAAGCTATCTCGTTCGGCTTGACCGTGAATATCTGTATGAAAAGGCCGCTGCCGGCCAGAAACAGCAGCGCCAGCGCCTCGGAGCTTATGACGCCCTCGACGGCACACAGCAAAAGTATGCGGCGGCAGCGCGCATACTGCGCCGCGCCGTAGTTCTGGCCCGTGAACGTGACAGCCGCCTGAGCGAAGGCGTTGACGGCGTAGTAGGCGATGCTTTCAAAGTTCAGCGCCGCCGTCATGCCGCCCACGGCGTCGGAACCGAAGCGGTTTATGGCCGACTGCAGGCAGATATTCGACACCGAGAACACCACGGACTGCACCGCCGCGGGGAAGCCTATCTGCATTATGCGTCTGAGCGGCTCGCGCTCTATCCTGAGCCGGCGCAGGGAGAGCCGCACGTCGCCCTTTTCTCGGCGGAGCATTATGAAAATCATCGCCGTGCTGACTACGTTGGAGATAACTGTCGCTATCGCCACGCCCGCGACGCCCAGGTGGAACTCGATAACCAACAGCAAATTGAGCGCGACATTGAGCAGGCCTGAGACTATCAGGCAGTACATTGGCCGCTTCGCGTCGCCCGTCGCGCGCAGTATGGCGGCGCAGAAGTTGTACGGCACAATGAACGGGATGCCCAGGCAGTAGATGCGCAGATACGTCACCGCGCGCTCGAGCACGTCGGACGGGGTGTCTATGAGCTCGAGCAAAAAGCGCGAGGCTGTAAGGCCGATGCACATCATGACAAGGCCGCAGATGATTGAAAACAGCACCGCCGTGTGCACTGTCGCGCTCACCTCGCTCGAGCGGCGCTGGCCTATGTACTGCGATATCACGACGTTCGCGCCGACAGAGAGTCCCACAAACAGGTTTACGAACAGGCCCACCAGCACCGAGTTGCTGCCGACGGCGGCTATTGCGCCCTCCTCGGCGAAGCGTCCCACGACCGCCACGTCGGCGGAGTTGAACAGCTGCTGGAGCATGCTGCTCGCCGCTATGGGCAGGGCAAACAGCAGCAGCTTCTTTGCGAGCGGGCCGTGCACCATGTCGCTCCCCGGGCGCAGCGCTTCGGCCGGCTCTTCAAGCTGCGTTTCGTTTTCCATCTGAGCTATCCCTCTTTTGAGCAGAGTTTCGGGCCTAACTGTAAGTCCAAACGTGTAGTATACAACTCGCCCTACCGCTTGTAAAGCCCCGAGCAATACAAAAAAGCGCGGGCGTTGAACCCGCGCTTTTCGTCATTCTGCCGTCTCGGCGATGTGCATGTACTCGTCGTAGGTGCACATGCGGTCGGTTATGGAACCGTCGGCGTTTATTTCGATTATCCTGTTGGCCACGGTCTGCGTGAGCTGGTGGTCGTGGCTCGAGAAGATAACGTTGTGCTCGAAGGCCGCGAGGCCGTTGTTGAGCGCGGCGATGCTCTCGAGGTCGAGGTGGTTCGTCGGCTGGTCGAGCAGCAATACGCTCGCGCTGGA
>CAYXVA010000167.1:0-4287 GCA_964467975.1 uncultured Oscillospiraceae bacterium
GCACGTCGAGCTCGGGCAGCACCTCGGCCAAATCACGCGCTTCGACAAACTTGCAGCCGCTCTTCATGAGCACGTCCTGCTTGACATAGCCGGGCAGGCGCAGCTCTTCCGGGGAGATGCACACGAACCTCACGCCCTCGCAGCGCGAGAGGGCAGATATGAGCGAGTGCACCGTGCGCCCGAACTTGAGGTCGCCGCACAGCCCTATTGTGAAGTTGTTCAGCGCCCCCTTCTCGCGGCGTATGGTCATGAGGTCGGTCAGCGTCTGGGTCGGGTGGTTGTGCCCGCCGTCGCCGGCGTTGATTATCGGCACCGTCGAGTGCAGCGCCGCGGCGAGCGGCGCGCCCTCCTTGGGGTGGCGCATGGCGATTATGTCCGCGTAGCAGCCCACAACGCGCACGGTGTCCGCCACGCTCTCGCCTTTGCTCGCCGACGAGCTCGCCGCCTCGGAGAAGCCGAGCACGTTGCCGCCGAGCTCCATCATCGCGGCCTCAAAGGAGAGGCGCGTGCGCGTCGAGGGCTCGAAGAAGAGCGTCGCGAGCTTCTTGTAGCGGCAGGCCTCCCGGTAGTCCGCCGGGTGCTCGTATATGTCGTCGGCACTGTCGAGCAGTGAGAGTATCTCCTCATGCGTGAGGTCGCGTATGTCTATGAGATGCCTCATTTGAGCGCCTCCATCCAGCTGCCGTCGTCGGGGTTGTCCCGGAAGGCCATGAGCGCGGGGACATAGCTCGCCGGGAAGGCGCCGTCGGCCGCCGCCGCGGCGACCACTTCGTCGAAATTCGTCAAGCACACGGCGCGCACGGAGTGCTCGGCCATGCGCTTTTTGCCCTTTTCCATGCCGTAGGTGAAGAGCGCGGCGATGCCGAGCACCTCCGCGCCGGCCTCGCGCAGGGCCTCCACGGCCTCGAGCGCGCTGCCGCCGGTGGAAATCAGGTCCTCGACTACGACGACCTTCTCGCCGGGGACGAGTTTGCCCTCTATCCGGTTTTTGCGCCCGTGGTCCTTGTTCCCCGAGCGCACGTAGCCCATGGGCAGACCCAGGATGTGCGCCGCGATGGCCGCGTGGGCGATGCCCGCCGTGGCGGTGCCCATGAGGGCCTCGGCCTCCGGGAACTCGCGCTTTATCATGTCCGCGAGCGCGCTCTCCACGCCGTTTCTCACCTCGGGCGCGGTGAGGATAAGGCGGTTGTCGCAGTAAATGGGGCTCTTTATGCCGCTGGCCCAGGTGAAGGGCTCGTCCGGCCTGAGGAAAACCGCGCCGATGCTCAAAAGCGCGCGGGATGCGTCAAACTTCTCCATTACACTTCACCTCCGCGAAATTCCGCGCGCGCCCTCTTCCAGGCCGCGACGGGGTCGGCCGCGACGGTTATGGGCCGGCCCATGACGATGTAGTCGCTGCCCAGTTTGCGTGCCTGCTCCGGCGTCGTGACGCGCACCTGGTCGCCCTTTTCGCCGCCGGTGAAGCGCACGCCGGGCGTCACGGTGAGGAACTCCGCGCCGCAGTGCTCGTGTATGACAGGGCTCTCGAGCGGCGAGCAGACCACGCCGTCGAGTCCCGCGGCCTCGGCGTTCTTCGCGTACGCAATGCAGGTGTCGGCAAGCGGCTTTTCGATAAGCAGCTCGCAGTGCAGCGTCTCCTCGCCCGTGCTCGTGAGGACGGTCACGGCGATAAGCTTCGTGCGCCTCTCGCCGTTTTCGTCGGTCAGGCCCTCGAGCGCGGCGCGCATCATGGCGCTGCCGCCGAAGGCGTGCAGATTTATTATGTCAACTTCGAGCGGACGGAGCGAGCGCATCGCGCCGCGCACGGTGTTGGGAATGTCGCAGAGCTTGAGGTCGAGGAATATTTTGTGCCCGCGCGCCTTGAGCTCGCGCACTATCTGCGGGCCCTCGGCGTAGAACAGCTCCATACCGATTTTCACGTAGGGCCGCTCGTCGCCGAAGCGCTCGAGGAAGGCCAGCACGCTGGCCTTGTCCGGCATGTCGCAGGCCACTATGACGTCTTTACCCATGATGTGCTCCTCCTATTATGTCAACCAAATTTTCAATTCCGTACTTCTCCATCTCCGCCGGAAGGGACTCTATTATCTCCTTTGCGGCGTATGGGTTTTTGAGGTTTGCCGCACCGACGCCGACCGCCGTCGCGCCCGCGAGCATTATCTCTATTACGTCGCGCGCGCTTGACACTCCGCCCATGCCGACTATCGGGATGCCCACGGCCTCGTAGACCTGGTACACCATGCGCACGGCGAGCGAAAACACCGCGCCGCCGGAGAGCCCGCCCGTCACGTTGGCCAGTACGGGGCGGCGCGTCGTGGGGTCTATGCGCATCGCGAGCACGGTGTTGATAAGCGAGAGGCCGTCGGCCCCGGCCCCCTCGCACGCGCGGGCAATCGCGGCTATGTCCGTGACGTTGGGCGTGAGCTTGACGATAACGGGCTTTTTCACGGCGCGCTTTACCTCGCGCGTGACCGTCGCCGCGCCCTCGCAGGTGGTGCCGAAGCCCATGCCGCCGCCGTGCACGTTCGGGCAGCTGATGTTCAGCTCCAGCCAGCCGACCTGTTCGCACTTGTCAAATTTGGCGGCGACGGCGACGTACTCGTCCACCGAGAAGCCGCAGACGTTGGCGACGACCTTTTTGCCGTACACCTCCGCGAGCGCGGGCAGCTCAGAGGCTATCACCGCGTCGACGCCGGGGTTTTGCAGCCCGACGGAGTTGAGCATGCCGTCCGGCGCGTCGGCTATGCGCGGCGTGGGGTTCCCGAAGCGGGGGGCGAGCGTCGTGCCCTTTATCGTAAACGCGCCGAGGCAGTTTATGTCGTAGTTTTCCGCGAACTCGCGGCCGTAGCCGAAGGTGCCGGAGGCGGGAATTATCGGGTTGTCGAGCTCTATGCCGCAGAGCGTGACGCGCGTATTCACCACACGAGTTCCCCCTTCCTGAACACCGGTCCGTCCTTGCAGACGCGCTTTGGACCGCTTACAGTCTCGACCGTGCAGCCCATGCAGGCGCCGAAGCCGCAGCCCATGCGCGCCTCGAGCGAGAACTGCGCGGGCGTTTTCGCCTCGCGGTCTATAATTTGCAGCATCGGCACCGCGCCGCAGGCGTAGACGTGGGTGTAGTCGTAATCATTCAGCGCGTCCGTCACGACGCCTCGCCGCCCGAGCGAGCCGTCGGCGGTGTAGAGCGCGACGGACGCGCCCAGGGCTGCGAAGTCGTCGACGTAGAAGCTCTCTCCGGCGCTGTTGAAGCCGAGGGCCGCTGTGGGCCTCGCCCCGCGCGCGATAAGCTCGCGGCAGGCCATATACAGAGCGGGTACGCCGCTCCCGCCGCCTATGAGCAGCGGGCGAAGCCCCGCGCACTCGAGGTCAAAGCCATTGCCGAGCCCGGTGAGTATGTCGAAGCGCGCGCCTATTTCCGCGCCGGTGAGCGCCGCCGTGCCCTCGCCGCGTATGCGCACGGCGAGCGTGAGCGAGTTTGCCGACGCATCCGCGACGGAGAAGGGCCGGCGCAGGAAATAGCCCGGTATCTCCACCTCGGCGAACATACCCGGCCTCGTCACGGCGGAGGCATCCCCCGAGAATGTCAGCCGGTGCAGGTCGCTCACGAGCGCTTCGTTCTTAATTAAAGTAAACGTGCCTTTTTTCATGCCGTCAAATGGTCGAAATTGAGATGGTTATCTCCTCGAGCACGTCGAGCAGGACGCGGACGGTGTCGAGGCTCGTGAATATGCTCACGTTGTTCTCCACGGCGCAGCGGCGTATCTCGTAGCCGTCGGAGTGGCTGGAGGTCGAGCTCACGTCGCGGGTGTTTATGACGTAGCTCACGTAGCCCTGGCGTATCGAGTCGAGTATCTCCTCGCTGCCCTCGCTTATCTTGCGGCGCACGCGGGTGCGTATGCCGTGGCTCTTGAGGAAGCGCGCCGTGCCCTCCGTGGCCTCGATGTTGAAGCCGAGGTCGTAGAAGCGGCGGATAAGCGGCAGGGCCTCGGCCTTGTCGCAGTCGGCAATCGTGACGAACACGGTGCCGGAGTTTGCTACGCGCATGCCGGACGCCTGGAGCGCCTTGTAGAGCGCGCGGTTTATGGTCTTGTCGCTGCCTATGGCCTCGCCGGTGGACTTCATCTCGGGCGAGAGGTAAGCGTCGAGCCCGGAGAGCTTCGAGAAGCTGAACGCCGGGGCCTTCACGAAGAACTTGTCCCTGTCGGGCGGGCAGAGCTCGGTTATGCCCTGCTCGGGGAGGGAAGCGCCCAGCATGGCGAGCGTGCCGATGTCCGCAAGGCTGTAGCCCGT
>CAYXVA010000168.1:0-4282 GCA_964467975.1 uncultured Oscillospiraceae bacterium
ACCATGTCATCACCATCTCCCGGCAGCACGGCAGCTGCGCCAACGCCATTGGCAAGCTGGCCGCCGAGCGTCTGGGCATAGCGTTCTATGACTACAAACTTATACGCCTTGCCTCCGACCGCAGCGGCATTTCCGAGGAGCTCTTCGGCGCCGCCGATGAAGATGTTCACCGCCGCAAGATATTCAATGCGGCGAAAAAGGTCTACACCGGCAAGCTCATACCGCCCGACAGCGACGAGTTCACAAGCGATTTGAACCTCTTCACTTTCCAGGCGGAGATAATAAAGGAGCTTGCGAGCAATGAGAGCTGCGTAATTGTGGGCCGCTGCGCCGACTACCTGCTGCGCGACCGTCCAAACGTATTGCGCGTGTTCATCCACGCCCCGCTCGAGGACAGGATTAAGCAGCAGATGTACGTCCTGCCCCAGAAAACCGAGGCCGAGGTGCGCCGCCATGTGCTCGCCACGGATAAGAAGCGCGCCGACTACTACAAGCGATACACCGGCTCGAGCTGGAACAGCGCGGAGCACTTCGACATCAGCATCGACACCTCTATGCACCCGCCCGAGGAAGCTGTCGACATCATCGTAGCAAACCTCGACATAATGTTCAAAATCAACGCAGACAAGCTCTAATTTCCTCCATAAAGAGCCGCCCGTCGGGACGCATCCCGACGGGCGGCTTGCTATTTTTCATCCTCATCTCTGGCGCCCAGCACGCGCTTGAGCAGCAGCCCGAGCCCCGACGCGAACACCAGCAGAAAGGCCAGCGTGAGCGTGGAGAGATGGTGCGTCTCGAGGAACACCATAAAGCGCGACAACCCCACAGCGAAAGACTCCACCGGACCTTCGCCGCCGTACAGGTCGGGGCCTTTGAAACACGACCAAACATACATCACAAGGCACCACAGAGCGCCGGCGCACATCATTATGACCGCCGCTGTCGTCTGCCGCCGATTGACGCCCGCGGCGGCGCATGGCCGTTCGGCCGCAGCCGCGCTCCCGGAGTCCCACTCGTCATTGAGCAAATGGTCGCTGACCCCAAAAAGCCTGCTGAGTCCCAGCACATTCCCCGCATCCGGCAGCGCGGCCGACGTCTCCCAGCGCGAGACGGCCTGGCGGGATACGCCCAGCTCTGAGGCCAGCTGCTCCTGGGACATGCCGCGCGATTTGCGCAGCGATACGATCTTTTCGCCCAGCGTCACTGTGCCGCCCTCCTTTCGCGTCAATTATACCATGTGCCGCAACAAAGGCGCCACCGCAAAAGGTTTACACCGGCGCAACTAAACTTTACTCCCGGCGCAAATCAGCTGCGCGGCCGCGCATTATCTATCAACATAAACCTGCGCTTCGTAATTCCAGTGCAAAATGCCCGATACGACGACCAGCTGTACTGTAAACGCCGGTTCTGCGCCGTATTCCGTCCGGGCTATGCGCATTAACTCGCGCAGCGTCTGTTCCCTGTTCTCTTCGGTGCAGTCGGCGCACAGGTATTTCCCCTTTGGCAGCACCTTTAACCCGTCTATATCCACGTAACGAACACAGACGGCGAAGAGCCTGGATATGCCGTTTTCGGTGTATATTCCGGCCAAATCCTCAAAGTAAAACTGTCCCTTTAAAGCGGGAGTAACTTTGTCGTAGAAATGGCTGAGATAATTCCAGAGATTGTCAAGTGTCGGCTCTTCTAAAGTGTCCGACAGCAAGATAACGCGCTCCGGAATCTCTTTTAGTGCGGGGCCTGTCAGATTTTCGCGCCCGTGCAGTTTTTTCTCATAATCCGCCTTGGCCAGCCGGATTTTGTCTTTGCTGTATTGCAGCGCCGCTATTTTTTCGTCGGCCTTTTTCTCCGCTTGCGTTAAAAAATCCACAATTTTTTCAAGGTCGTCATATTCCAGAACCTCTTTTATCTCCTTCAAAGGCAAATCCATAAGCTGCAAAGCCCGCACCGTATTCAGGCGGACAATATCCTGCTCGGTGTAGTAGCGGTAATTCGTCCACTCGTCTACTTTACTCGGCTTCACCAATCCGATGCGGTCATAGTGACGCAGCGTTTCGCTCGTTGTACGCACGGCCTTCGCCGCTTCGCCGACTGAAAAATATTTTTTCATTTCTGTTTTCTCCTATTGACCTTTGTGTAACACAAAGGTTCATAATGCATTCTAGCACAGAATATCGCGCAAATCAACGGATATGCAGTGCTGTTTAGGAGGAATGGCTGCATGATAACACTCCAGGGGGTAACAAAGCGGTACAGGCAGGCCGCCGTGCTGAAAAACATTACCCTGTCGATTGACGAGCCCGGAATTTATTGTCTGCTTGGCAGAAACGGCGCGGGAAAGACAACGCTGCTCAAATCCATCGCCGGGTACCAGAATATTACCAGCGGTACGATTCAAGTTGACGGGAAGGCAATAACAACATCCACTTTGGAGACCGGCGTCAGCTATATCGAAAACTTTGCGAAGCATTTTAATCTTCCGGTGCGGAAACTGCTGCGGATTGCCTCCGAAGTAAACCCCAACTATGATTACGACTTTGCTTCGGAAATGATGGAGCGTTTTGAGTTGGAGGGAAAGAAGAAGTTTAATCATCTCTCCCTCGGCATGAAAACGATGGTCTCCACGATTATCTGTCTGGCAAGCAGCAAAGAGGTAGTTCTTTTGGACGAGCCTGTGCTCGGTTTCGACGCGATTATGCGCGTGGAGTTTTACGACATGCTCTCGGAGAGTTTTCAGAAGCACCCCCGAATTATTATCGTGTCCACGCACATCATCGAAGAGATAGCAAAGACAATTCAAAAGCTGATCATCATCGATAAGGGCAGCATCCGTTTCTTCGATACGCTGCAATCGGTCGAAGCAAAGGCGCACAGCGTAAGCGGGCTGCAGCGGGACGTGGAGGCCGCGACGCGGGGGCTGAACGTCATCGGTCAGGACGCCGGCGGCGGGCTTGTGACGAGCTACATCTTCGACACGCCGCCGGAGCCGTCGGGTTCATTGGAAGTCCGCCCGCTGTCTTTGCAGGATTTCTTTATCCAAATGGTCGGTCACAAAGGAGGTGCGGCAAGATAACGGCCGTCTTTGCGATTGTAAAACGCCTACTCGCGAGCAATAAAATCAGTTTTATCATTACGGCTCTCGTCGATCTCTGCGCCACATCCTCGGGCGAGGTCGTTTTAAGCAACGGGAACTATACCTGGCTGCTCGCCGTGATGACCCCGTTCTTTTTTGTGTTTTACGATTTCACAAAGCTGATGCACCTGGGAGCGAGCAAGCGGGATTACTTTCTCGGCTGCCTTATAGGCTATGCGTTCCTGGCGTTCTGCATTTCCCTTGTCAACACGGCAGTACACATGCTGATTGACCCCGCATATCCGGCGCATATGGTGATAAACCTGATGGACGTGTGCAAATGGAGCGAAAACGGGATTGTCGCTGCCGGATTACAGCAAATGTTCTTTTTGCTGCTTGTTATGGTCTTTCTCCACGTGCTGTTATCCATGCAAACGCATTGGTATGGGTGGCTGACCGACGCATTATTAGTTGCAATCATCTGCATTTTTACGCCGGTTGCGCCACTGCACGCTATCTTGGCCGGATTTTTCCGGATTATCATGCTTAACAGCAACGCCGTCTTGCACATGTGTATCTGTCTGTTGCTAAGCGCCGCGTTATCTCTCGGCGGGCTTGCGGTCTTAAAAAGGAAAACGCTGTAATCAGCTGTAATTTCAGGGAGGAAACACTGTGAAGAAAACCATTTCGTTTGTATTGTGCCTCGCTCTTGGCGGTTTCATTTTGTCGGGCTGCTCGAACAGCAGCGAACCGTTTGAGGAAAAAAGCTATACGCCGGATACGCAAATCAGTGAAATCACCGTTGATGTGCGCGACAGGGACATTGAAGTGTCGTTGTCCGCAGACGTGCAGGTTCACATTCAATATTTTGAAAACAGCAAAGAATATTACGATATTTCCGTTTCCGATGAAAACGCGTTGACTATGACGAACGCGAGCGGCAAAGACTGGACGGATTATATCGGGGGAAAGCCCTCTGCCGAGAATCGCAAAATATCGTTGCAGGTACCCGGCTCGCTTTTGGAAAACCTCACGATATCCACGACAAACGAGGATATAGCGCTCTCCGCATTGGCTGTAAGCGGAAGCGTAAGCATTTCCTCTAACGGAGGAAATATTACCTTTGAGTGCTTAGACGTGGGGAAATCCATATACCTGACTGTCAAAAACGGGGATATCTCGGGAACGGTTATAGGCAGTTACGACGATTTT
>CAYXVA010000169.1:0-4264 GCA_964467975.1 uncultured Oscillospiraceae bacterium
CACGGACACCGACACGCACACCGGCGCCGCAGTGGTAAACAAGACCGCCGACGAGCTAATGGCCGGCGAATTAAAGCCCTTCATCTCCGGCATCGAGGCGGGCGCGGACATGGTCATGGTTGGCCACATCACGATGAGCGCCATTGACAGCGAGCGCCCGGCGAGCCTCTCCTACGAGGTCGTGACGGGGCTGCTGCGCGAAAAACTCGGTTACGACGGCGTGGTCATAACCGACGGGCTCGAGATGGGCGCACTCAGCGGCTGGAGCTGCGGCGAGATATGCGTCATGGCGCTTGAAGCCGGGGTGGACATCCTGCTCGGCCCCGCCGACGTCGCCGAGGCTGTGGAGGCCATAACCCAGGCTGTCGAGGACGGGCGGCTCTCTGAGGCGCGCATAGACGAGAGTGTGATGCGGATTTTGGAGCTAAAATCGGAGTATCTCGGACAATTTTAACATTTTATTACTTTCTTTCGACAACGCGGCATGCTATAATAATTTCAAAAATAATTTATCCCGGGGAGGAATAGTATGCTCAAAGAAAAGATAAACACGAAGTATGTGCCTCACGTCAGCAGCAAGCTGCGCCACCACATCGTGCGCGTGCCGGCCGCGGCGCGCAACGCCAGCGGGATTGTGATAAACGGCCGGCGCATAAAGTCGCTTGTCTTTACGACGGATATAGCGATTATACGCAACTGCAACGCGGACGCCGTGCTGGCGGTGTATCCGTTCACGCCGCAGCCGACAATCTCAAGCTCCGTGCTGCGCTATTCGTCCCTGCCGGTTTTTTGCGGCGTGGGCGGCGGGACCACGCAGGGCGTGCGCACGCTGCAGCTCGCCTGGGACGCTGAGACCGAGGGCGCGATGGGCGTAGTTGTCAACGCGCCTATCGGAAACGAGGACGTGCAGCGCATCGCCAACTACATAGATATCCCCCTCGTCGTGACGGTCGTGAGCGAAAAGACGGACATCGGCGCGAGGCTTGAGGCCGGCGCGAGCATACTGAACGTCTCCGCCGCGGCGCGCACGCCGGAGGTCGTCCGCGCGATACGGAAGGCCTTCCCCGACGTGCCTATCATAGCCACCGGCGGCGGGGAAGAGGAGAGCATAATGCGCACGGTCGAAGCCGGTGCCAACGCGATAAGCTACACGCCTCCCACCACAAAGGAGCTGTTCTCATCCATGATGAACGACTACCGCAGCAGGGAAAAGTAAATGAAAAACAAACCGGGAACCCGTTTCGACGGGCGCCCGGTTTTGCTTATTTTTGCGCCGCTCCGCCTTCCTGTACGGCGAGGGCAAATACTCTTTGAATTTCAGGCAGCACGTCCGGGGAGCACAGCGCGAGAACCGTACTCTTGGCGTCCAAAGGCAGAGGGCCGCCTTCAATGTTGTATATAACTCCGCCGGCTTCTGAGAGGATTATCCGGGCGGCGTTGTGGTCCCAGGGGGACGAGCGCATCGTGGCAAAGATGTCGGCCTCGCCCGCTGCCAGCTCGCAGAGCTCCAGCGCCACCGAGCCCAGGCAGCGCACGCCCCGGACGGACTTGGCCAGCTTTACGAGCTTGTCGTGCCAGGCGTGCGGCGCGAGGAAAGAGTACTGGACTCCGGGGGTCGTCATGAGCATCTCGCGCAGGTTGGTGCGCCGGGAGACGTGCAGCGCCTCGCTGTTGCGCCAGGCGCCGCCGCCGCGTTTGGCCCAATAGAGCATGTCGCGCTCAACGTCGTACACTATGCCGAACAGCGGTTCGGCGCCGTCCCAGCAGCCGACGGATATGGCGTAGTTGCGGTGTTGGTTTACAAAGTTGGTCGTGCCGTCGATGGGGTCGATGTACCACACTGTGCCGCCGCCGTTGGACGGCGGGTACTCCTCGCCGACTATTGTGTCGTCAGGGAAGGCGGAGAGAATCTCGCCGCGCAAAAGCCGCTCAATCTGCTTGTCCCAATACGTCACCAGGTCCTGATGCCCGGCCTTGAAATACACGTCGGATTCCGTCAAATGGCTCCGCCGAAGCGTGTCGCCCGCCTGCCTGACTACGGCCTCGGCCAATTCAAAGCGCTCCATTCTCCACCTTCTTTCTTTCCTGAACGCGAGTATTGCTATCAAACCACATTTTCCGAAGAGAGTCAAGCGCGCCGGTGTAAAATATGTGTGTGCCCGGCCGTATTTGCAAATACGGCCGGGCGGCGGATAGCGCTTTTAAATTCGCTGCTTTCTGAATGCGGAGGGCGTTATGCCCTCGCGGGTCTTAAAGAGGTAGAGGAAGTGATTGGTGTTCGGTATCCCCACAAGCTGGCCTATCTCGCCTATGGTGCGGGCCGAGTCGACAAGCAGCACCTTCGCGTGGTCGAGGCGCACATCAATGAGATAGTCGTTCGGGCTCTTGCCGATGTAGCGCTTGAACTCGCGGGACATGTGATATTTGCTGATGCCAAAGTTCTTCGAGAGCAGGTCGAGCGTTATCTGGCTCGGGTAGTTGCGGTCGATGTAGCTCTGTATGGCCGAGATGATGTCGGGCACTATCACCTGTTTTGCCGAAGAACTGACCAGCGCGAGCTCGACTTCCACGAACAGGCTCAGCAGCAGGTGGGCGTATACGGAGTCGGGGTCCGGGCACGCCTCCGTCCTCGGGCTGAGCAGCTGCCAAATGAGGGAGCGAAAGCGCGTGCCCGCGCCGAAGGTGCGCTGTATGAGCCCTCGGCTGTATATAGTGCCGCAGACGTCGGTGTAGAGCTTGGACTCCATGTGTCCGTGTACGCGCAAAAACACGCACTCCCAGGGCTTGCCGGGCGAAGCGCGGTACTGTATGCGCCGAGAGCAGTCGGCCCAGACGCAGTCGTATTTGCGGCAGCGCATGGCCTCGCCGTCTATAATTACGTCGCCCTCGCCCGAGAGGCTGTAGCACAGCAGCGTGGCGTCGTCGGAATAGACGTTGAAACCGTCGCTGGGCACCGTCGCCGACGTCAGGCGCACCAGCTCTATGCCCGAGCCTGGGTCGAGGCCGCTGTAGGAGCGCACAAACTTGGAGTATTTAATATCCGGCCGGGAATAGCTCGAGCCCTCGGCCACGACGTCCTCGTATTGGTCGGGCTCCTCGAGAGAATGCGCTATAAACAGCTCGAGATATTCCTCCTCGTCGGGCACGGAGGCACTTTTTGACTCTTCCGGTTCGACGGCTCTGTCTATGAAATCGTCCAGGTATTCCTCAAGCCGGTCACCGCCTGTGGTCATGTAGGTATCTCCAACGAAGGCGGACCACCTCATTTCTTTAGCAAAATATATAGAAATTTGTCATCGCGCTCGAGCACGAAAAGCGGAAACTAATGCCCGCGGATGGGAAAAATCCGTAAAAAACGCGAGAAATGATTACGCAGCGCCCAAGTAAAGCGGCTGTATATTTTGGACAAGATTATTATAAAACAAACCGATTCCGGCGTCAATAATGGAAAAATGAATAAATTGTGTCTAAGAAGTCGAAGAAAGTCGTTATATTGCTAACAATCTAGATATCTTGCTAATTTTCGCAAGTCAAGGAATTAACATAGCAAGATATCGAGAAATTGAAGCACTATTCTTCATTGAGTTTTGGACGAACAAGTACGATAATCAAAAGCAGAAAGGAGCCAGGAGGCTCCAAACAAATAAACAGGAGGGCTTATCCCATGACTTTTGACTTCACAGAAGAACAAGTAATGATTCGTGACATGGTTCGCGAGTTCACCAAGAAGGAAGTTGAGCCCCGCGACAAGTGGATGGATGAGAACGGCTTCGACTACGAGCTGCATAAGAAGCTCACCCAGGCCGGCCTCATGGGTATCCATCTGGACGAGAAGTACGGCGGCGGCGGCGGAGACGCTGTCACCAGCATCATTGTGATCCATGAGCTTGCCAAGGGCAGCGCGAGCGTCGCTCTGTTCCTCGACGCCAACTGGCTGGCCTGCGACCTTATCCTCCATCACGGCACCGACGTCCAGAAGGACAAGTACCTGCCTCAGGCGGCCCAGGGCAAGATCTTCGCTTTCGGCCTGACCGAGAGCAGCGCCGGCAGCGACGCGGCCGGCATAAAGAGCACTGTCGTCCCAGCTGACGACGGCGGCTGGATCCTCAACGGCGGCAAGGCCTGGATAACCAACTCCGGCGTGGCCGACTACTACATCATCCTGGCCAAGACCGACCCCGAGGCCGGCAACAAGGGCATTTCCGCTTTCATCGTCCCGAAGGACGCCGAGGGCCTGACCGTTGGCAAGTTCGAGGACAAGATG
>CAYXVA010000170.1:0-4261 GCA_964467975.1 uncultured Oscillospiraceae bacterium
GGAGTGAGCCATGACCGTCGTTGACAGGGAGACCTGGCCAAGACGAGAGATTTATGACTTCTTTGCGCCGATGTCCGACCCGTTTTACGCGCTGACCTTCCCTGTGGACGTGACGCGGCTGCGCCGGAGGTGCAAGGCCGGGGGATTGAGCTTCTACATGGCCATGGTCTACGGCGTTACGAAGGCGATGGAGCGCGTGGACGCGTTTCTCTACAAGGACAGGCGCGGCGTTATCGTCAAGCACGAGCGCCTGGTGCCGAGTTTCACGGATTTGCGTCCCGGCTCCGAGCAGTTCTACATCGTCACGCTGGAGGCCACAGGCACACTCGAGGAATTTTGCCGCGAGGCGAAGGCAAAGAGCGCGGCGCAGACGGAGTTCATCACGAAGGGGCCCTGGGACGCCGACGAGCTTGTGTACTTCTCCTGCGTGCCCTGGTTCCCGGTCACGGGCTTTAAAAACGAGCGCAACGCCGACCCTTGTGACTCCATCCCCCGCGTGACCTGGGGCCGCTGGCGGGAAGAGGGGGAGCGGACGATGCTGGACTTGAGCCTCGAGCTCAACCACCGACTGCTCGACGGCGCGCACGTCGGCCGGTTCTATGAAGAACTCACGGGCTGGATAAACGGCCTCTGATAAAACTTTACGAAAGGAGCTGCCCGACATGAAGTGTCCGATATGCGGAAAAGAGATGCTCCCCGGCGGGCTCATATCCTCCGGAGTCTACGTGAGCTGGGTGCCGGAGGACGAGTTTAACAAGCGCGGCATAGAGTGCCTGGGATATTATGGCGCCAAGAACCTCGGCAGTACCAACTGGGTGCTCCCACAGACCCGCGTGCCCGGGGCGTACTACTGCGAGGATTGCCGCAAGGTGACGGGCGTATTCGACGTCACGAGCCAAGGCTGACTGAAAGGGGGCGCGCCCATGCGCGTGCTGCTCGCCCGCCACGGCCAGACCGACTGGAACGCGGCGGGGAAAATACAGGGCGTGAGCGACATACCGCTCAATGACCGGGGCCGCAGCCAGGCCCGCGACCTGGCCGCGCGGGTGCGCGGCGAGGGCGTCGGCGTTATATACACCAGCCCGCTCAAGCGCGCCAGAGAGACGGCGGAGATAGTCGGCGCGGCGCTGGGCGTCGGGGTGCATGCAGCGAGCGAGCTCACGGAGCTCTCCTTCGGCGACTGGGAGGGCTGCTCCTGGGGCGAGATAGGCGAGCGCTGGCCCGAGCAGTTCGCGCTCTACGCCGCCGATAGGAAAAACTACGCGCCGCCGAACGGCGAGAGCTACGCCGCAATGCTCGCGCGCGCAAAGCCATTCATCGATTCGCTGCGGGCCATGGCCGGCGCCGGCACGGCGCTGTGCGTGTGCCACAGTGCGGTCATGCGCGGCATACTCGCCGAGGAGGCCGGGCTCACTGTCGGCGAGAGCTATAAGAAGCTGAAATTGCCCAACGGCTCGATTTCAGAGCTGAAGAGCCTCACATAAGAGTTTGGAAAAGGGGATAAAACTTATGCCGAAATACATATTCGTCACCGGGGGCGTCGTCTCCGGACTGGGTAAGGGGATAACCGCGGCCTCGCTGGGCCGCCTGCTCAAAGCGCGCGGACTCAAGGTTGCCGCGCAAAAGCTCGACCCGTACATCAACGTCGACCCCGGCACTATGAGCCCTTACCAGCACGGCGAGGTCTACGTCACCGAGGACGGCGCCGAGACCGACCTCGACCTAGGCCACTACGAGCGCTTTATAGACGAAGATTTGAACCGCTTTTCCAACCTCACCACCGGCCGCGTGTACTGGAATGTGCTCAACAAGGAGCGCCGCGGCGAGTATCTGGGCAGCACCGTGCAGATAATCCCGCACATCACGAACGAGATTAAGGAGTTTATCTACTCCCTCGGGAACAAGACGGGCGCGGACGTAGTCATAACCGAGATAGGCGGCACGGTCGGCGACATTGAGAGCCAGCCGTTTCTGGAGGCCATACGTCAGGTCGCGCTCGAGGCCGGGCCGCAGGGTGCGCTCTTTATCCATGTCACGCTTGTGCCTTACCTCAAGGCCAGCGGCGAGCACAAAAGCAAGCCGACGCAGCACTCCGTCAAGGAGCTGCAAGGACTCGGCATCTCGCCGAATATAGTGGTCCTGCGCTGCGACGAGCCTATCGAGGAGCCGGGCGTGTTCGAAAAGATTGCCAACTTCTGTAATGTCAAGCCCGACTGCGTCATTGAGAACGTCACGCTCCCCTGCCTGTACGAGGCGCCGATCATGCTCGCCAACCAGGGCCTGGACACGGTCGTCTGCCGCGAGCTGGGCCTGAACACGAGAGAGAGCGAACTCACGGAGTGGAAGGACATGGTCGAGCGCATAAAGCGCCGCGGCGAGCCGATACGCATAGCCCTCGTCGGCAAGTACGTGCAGCTCCACGACGCCTATCTCTCCGTCACCGAGGCGCTCAACCACGCCAGTTACGAGCTGGGCCGCCAGCTGGACATAAAGTGGGTCGACTCCGAGTCCGTCACACCCGAGAGCGTGGGTGACATATTCCGCTATGTGGACGGCATACTCGTCCCCGGCGGCTTCGGCGCGCGCGGCATCGAGGGCAAGATACTCGCCGCGCAGTACGCCCGCGAGCACGGCGTACCCTATTTGGGGCTGTGCCTCGGCATGCAGATTGCGGTCATAGAGTTTGCGCGCCACGTCGTGGGATGGGCCGACGCCAACTCCGGTGAGTTTGACGCCGAGAGCGCCCACAAGGTCATAGACTTCATGCCGGGCCAGAGCGACGAAATAGACAAGGGCGGCACTCTCCGCCTCGGCGCGTGGCCCTGTGTCATAACCCCCGGCACGAAGCTGGCCGAGTGCTACGGGAAGAGTGAAATAAGCGAGCGCCACCGCCACCGCTACGAGCTCAACAACGAGTTCCGCGCCGCGCTGGGCGATGCGGGCCTGACCGTCTCCGGCTGCTCGCCGGACGGGCGGCTTGCGGAGGCCGTGGAGATAACGTCCCACCCGTTCTACGTGGGCGTGCAGTACCACCCGGAGTTCAAGAGCCGTCCAAACCGCCCGCACCCGCTGTTTTTGGGCTTTTTGAAGGCTGCGGTAAAGCGGGAGGGTAACGAGTAAAGGCACTGCCCGGATAAATATAGGGGCGTGCGTTTCCATCTGCCCCTGCGAATGGAAATATAGGCGTATCAGCAAGATTATCAGCAACACTCACCCCATTGAAAGGAGCGCATATGTGCGGAATCATAGGTTTTACAGGGACTGTCAAGGCCGCGCCCATATTGCTTGAGGGCCTGCGCCGCCTTGAGTACCGCGGCTATGACAGCGCGGGCGTCGCCGTAGCCGCCGGCGAGCGTATCGAGATGGTCAAGGCCAGCGGCTCCGTCGCCCACCTCTCGGAGCTGACGGAAAACGGCGCGTCGCTCTTCGGCACGACAGGCATCGCGCACACGCGCTGGGCTACCCACGGAGCGCCCACGGATACGAACGCGCACCCGCACCTGAGCGAGGACGGGCGCTTCGCCGTGATACACAACGGGATAATCGAGAACTTCGCCGCGCTGCGCGCCGAGCTCGAGGCCGAGGGCTATGTGTTCGCCAGCGAGACGGACACCGAGGTCGTAGCGCACCTGCTCGAGAAGTACTATGACGGCGACCTCAAGCGCACGGTAATGCGCACAGCCTCGCGCCTGGAGGGGAGCTATGTCCTGGGCGTGCTCTGCGCCGACGAGCCGAACCGGCTCTTCTGCGTGAAGGAGGCCGGCCCGCTGATACTGGGCCTCGGCGTCGGCGAGAACTACTTTGCCAGCGATGTCACGGCCCTTGTGAGCCATACGAAAAATGTTATCTACCTCGAGGACGGCGAGTTTGCCGAGCTCACGCCGGAGCGTATCGCCGTCTACGACCGCACGGGCCGCGAGGTGACTAAGACCGTCTCCCATGTCGTGTGGGACATCGAGGCCGCCGAGAAGGGCGGCTACGACCACTTCATGATGAAGGAGATCATGGAGCAGCCCCGCGCCGTCAAGAGCACAGTGGAGCCGCGTATACGCGACGGGAAGATAGTCTTTGAGGATTTCAGCCTCACGCGCGAGCAGCTCGAGAGCTACAACAAGATTGTGATAACCGCCTGCGGCAGCGCATACCACGCCGGAGTCGTGGGCAAGTACGTGATAGAGTCCCTGTGCCGCATCCCGGTCGAGTGCGAGCTCGCCAGCGAGCTGCGCTACCGTGACCCTATCATAGACGAGCACACGCTGCT
>CAYXVA010000171.1:0-261 GCA_964467975.1 uncultured Oscillospiraceae bacterium
TCCCTATCCCGCCGATGTTTTGCAGCAGTATCGTTTCGCTTTCCCGGCGGTAGAGCAGGTACTCGGTGAAGGGTACAAGCGGCGCCCCCTGACCACCGGCCGCCATATCCGCCACCCTGAAATCAGAGACAGTGGGAATCCCCGTGCGCTCGGCTATCACAGCGCCTTCGCCTATCTGGACGGTGTACCTAATATTAACGCCGTCGCTCGTATCCGGCTCGGGTGAGTGCCAGATAGTCTGGCCGTGCGAGGCTATGAAGT
>CAYXVA010000171.1:271-4248 GCA_964467975.1 uncultured Oscillospiraceae bacterium
GCGAGCTCAACGCCCGCAGCGTCAATCACAGCGAGCGCGGCGGCGGCAAAATACTCGCCGAGGAGGAAGCTCATATAGCCCAGTTTGTCCACAGTCGCGTTTTTCGGATTGAAAAGCGCGAATATTTTTTTGCGTACTTCGTCAGGGTACGGCGTGTTTTTAAAGGCCAGGAGTTCGGCTTTCGGCGCTTCGCTGCTGCCTTCAAACTTCACAAGCGCGGCGTCAATGCCGTCTACGGAGGTGCCGGACATCAATCCGACTGCCAAGCGCGTGGGCTTATTGGAGGCTATCACTTGCATTTTCATTTCTCCTTTTGCGCTGTTATATGCCGTTTTGCTGAAAAACCGCTCTGCTTTTCTGAGGATATTGCATAATTGCGCAGGTGTCAATGACGTGATATAATGTTTTCATAAATCACAAAATTATGATACAATATTTCCACGCAAATGAAAAGAGGTTTTTTGTTTGAGCGTAATTGCACCGCTTATGCGCCGGGCTGTTGAGGACGGAGTTTTTCCATACGGCGAGTGGGTGATTTTCGACAGGCGCGGCACATTAGAGAGCGGGGCAACGCAAGGCAGCAGCGGGCGATGGTTTGATTTGGCGTCGCTCACGAAGCCATACACGGCTACCGCAACGCTGGAAATGGCGAAACTGGGGCTGCTGTCACTGGACGCGCGCGCCGGGGAGCTGCTTGGCATCCACGGCGGGACACTTGGGGCGCGGCTCGACTCCATTACGCTGCGCATGCTGCTGACGCACACGTCGGGGCTGCCGGCCTGGTACCCGTTTTATGCCGACGGCAGGCCGTTTTTCGACATTCTCGCCGAGCTGCCGCGCGAGAGCGGCATGGTCTACAGCGACATAGGCTACATGCTGCTGCACGAGGTGCTGTGCGCCGTGAGCGGACTGAGCTTTGCAGAGGTCATAGACCGATACGTTGCACAGCCGCTCGGGATAGGCGAGCTGGGCTTTTGCCCGTCGCCTGAACTGTCGCTTGTGCCGTCGTGCCGGGACAACGCCGTGGAGGAAAACATGTGCCGCGAGCGCGGCATGCGCTTTGACGACTTCAGGCCGCACCATACCGACGTCATAGGCGAGCCGAACGACGGAAACGCTTTCTACTATTTCAACGGAGTGAGCGGGCACGCGGGCTTGTTTGCCACTTGTGCGGCCGTGGCGCAGCTCGGTCAGTTTTACCTCAACACGAAAGATGCGGCTTTTTTGGGCGCGGTCACGCCGCAGGAGGGTTGCGGCGGGCGCTGTCTCGCGTTTCACACCGGCGGCGCGTTTCCGACCGGCTGCGGCCACACCGGTTTTACCGGGACTAGCCTCTGGATAGACCGCAGCGCCGGAATAGGGCTCGCAATGCTCACCAACCGGCTGCATTACGACCATTTGCCGCAAGCGGATATGAACACCTTTCGCACCAGAGTACACGAAGCGCTGCTTCGGAAACCAGATGAGGAAAGTGAGAAGATTTTACCATGATACAACTCAGCAAACTGCCCACAGAGCAGCGCAATCCCGATACTTCCGACATAGACAATCTTTCCACGCTCGAAATGGTGCGGAAAATCAACGACGAGGATAAGAAGGTGGCGTTTGCAGTTGAGCGCGAGCTGGAGAGCATTGCGCAGGCGGTTGATGCTATCTATGAGTCGCTTCGCTCCGGAGGCCGCCTGATTTACTGCGGCTGCGGCACCTCCGGCAGGCTCGGCGTGCTGGATGCGGCGGAGTGCCCGCCGACGTACTCGACCGACCCCGAAATGGTACAGGGCGTTATAGCCGGAGGGGAGAGCGCCATGTTCAAAGCCGCTGAGGGCGCGGAGGACAATGCCGGCGCCGGGCGGGACGATATGCAAAAGCTGGACCTAAACTGCAATGACATAGTGGTTGGCATAGCGGCCAGCGGCAGGACCCCGTATGTGCTCGGCGCAATGGCCTACACCCATGAGATAGGCGCAAAAACGGTTGCGCTGACCTGTAACAAGGCCTCCGCCATGAACGCCGCAGCGGATATTTCAATTGGCGTCGAAACCGGCCCGGAAGTTATCACCGGCTCTACTCGGATGAAGTGCGGCACTGCCGAGAAAATGGTTCTGAATATGCTCTCCACGGGTGCCATGATACGGCTCGGTAAGGTCTATGGCAACCTCATGGTGGACGTGATGCCCACCAATGAGAAGCTGGTGCGCCGCGCCATCTCAATTGTGTCGACCGCCGCCGGCGTTGATGAGGAGCTCGCCAGTTCTACGCTTGAAAAGTGCGGATTTTCCGTTAAAACGGCCATAGTTATGCTCGTGCGCGGCGTGAGCGCCGAAGAAGCCGAGGCCAGGCTCAACGAGAGCGGCGGCGTTGTGGCAAAAGCGCTCGGGGAGGGCTGAAGTTGGACATAAAATATGCCGTTGGCCAACGTATGATGGCCGGATTTCCAGGCACGGAAATTGACGACGGATTCAGAGCGCTTGTGCACGACTGCAAGATTGGAAATGTTATCCTGTTCCGCCGGAATATCGAGAGCCGGGAGCAGCTCACACGCCTCTGCGGCGAGCTCAAGGAGCTCATCCAGGGCGAGACCGGCATGCCTCCCCTGATTGCCATTGACCAGGAGGGCGGCGTCGTGACGCGCCTTTCAGACGACATGATAAACACACCCGGGGCAATGGCCCTCGCGGCGGCCGGAGACGGCGCGGCATATAGGGCCGGGCTGATAACCGCGCAGGAGCTCAGGGAAGCCGGGGTGAATTTCAACCTCGCGCCCGTGCTGGACGTCAATTCAAACCCTGATAACCCTGTAATAGGCGTCAGGAGCTTCGGCGACGACCCGGAACGGGCTTCAAACCTGGCGATTGAGTTCATGCGCGGCACCCTCGACGGCGGCGTGATGGCTTGCGGGAAGCATTTCCCGGGACACGGCGACACTTCTGTTGACTCGCATCTCGGCCTTCCGCGTGTTGAAAAGGGGAGGGGGGAGCTCGAAAGCTGCGAGTTGTACCCGTTCAGGAGGGCCATAGCCGCCGGCATACCCGCCATAATGACCAGCCATGTGCTGTTTCCGGCACTGGAACCTGAGAACATACCGGCCACCATGTCGCGGCGCATACTCACGCTGCTGTTGCGCGAGGAACTGGGCTTCGGCGGAATCGTAATCAGCGACTGCATGGAAATGCAGGCCATCGTCAAATATTACGGCACTGTCGAAGGCGCTGCGGCGTCGATAGCCGCAGGCGCCGACATCGTCTGCATTTCGCACACCGCTGCTCTCGCCCGGCAGACGGCCGAGCGTCTATATGCCGACGCTGCATGCGGCGCGCTCACGGCAGGCGAACTTGAGGCCTCCGTACTGCGCATAGAGGCAGCTAAGAGCAGCTTGAAAGGATTCGTTCCCAGCGCCGTTTCATCTGCCAGCGATGCCAATGAGGCCGCCGGGATGCTTGCACGCACATTCGTTTTGGCGCGCGCTCCGATGCCCGAGCTTGGTGAGAAACCCTTTTTCACCGCCTGCGCCCCCATACGCGCAAGCCTAGTATCCAGCCGCGAAAGGGAGACGCCCGCCTTTGCCGAATTTATGTGCCGTGCGCTTGGGGGCAGCGCACTCGTCACATCCGAAGAGCCCGGAGAGGCGGAAATAGCCAATGCCGTGAGCGCGGCCGCCGGCAGCTCGTGCATCATACTCGGCACATGCAACGCCCACATAAAGCCCGGACAGCTAAAGCTCATGCGTGCGCTTGGCGAACTGGGAAAGCCAATGGTCGTAGTGGCTCTGAGAAACCCTTACGACCTTCTCAGCTTGCCGGAACATGCCGCCGGAGTGGCAGCGTGGGAATACACATCGCGTTCTCTGGAGGCGTTGGTTCCATTCCTTCAGGGCAAGCTGGAGTTCGTCGGCAGGATGCCACTGGTCAATACGGTTATCACCGAGCACGTCATGCTCAAGGATCTGCGGCGCGGGAGGCAGGACGATGAACTTTGAC
>CAYXVA010000172.1:0-4215 GCA_964467975.1 uncultured Oscillospiraceae bacterium
AGTTTACCACTTCGGCATCCTGCACACAAGTGCCCGGTTTTAAAACGGACTCTAGCGTGGATACTGCTGATTGACGTACTGGGACTCTGAAAGCGCGGCTTGACTGTGCGCCGCTCTCCGGGTATCATATACCTGTGAGGTGAGCGGCATGAACTGTCCATACTGCGGCGTCAAGATGGAGAGCGGCTTTGTACAGAGCAATAGAGAGTTTTACTGGACGGATAAACTGCGCCCATTTTTCTCAGCGGACATGTGGGCCGGCTCGCTGGGGCTTTCAACTTCCAGGGCGTTCAAAGGCTGGTCGGCCGAGGCATGGCTCTGCCGCGGCTGCCGCAAGGTTATAATAGACTACGGCGAAAAATAGCGCCGCCGCCGGGAGGGATTTCTGGGGGCTTTCTTTGGTCTTGGCCAAAGAAAACCCCCCAGATCCCTAAAGGAAAGCCGCTTTGGGTGTGTGTCGGTACGAAAGGGTGCGTTTTAACTCGGGTTCCTACTTACTTTAAAGGCTGGCATTCCTAAGCTTGTATTTAGTTCCCCCATCGCCGACCGCAGTTTGGCGCTAACGCGCCCGCCGCTGCGTGGGAGGATTATGCAGCCCGGCCTGCGGCCTCAAAAATACAGACCACGGAGTGCCGGCGAAGCCAATGCACGGGTTCAGTGGCTCCAACGTAAGGAAGTTTAGGGATAGGAGCGTGCGATTAGCTCGTTCCCGATTCCACCGCGAGCGCTGTGCGCCGCATAATCTCGCACCAAAGCGGCTTTCTTTCGGGGTCTGGGGGGCTTTCTTTGGCCAAGACCAAAGAAAGCCCCCCAGGAAGCCTCCCGCCCGGAGGTGTGAGGGCGCCGGAATAGCCCGCGGCAATTCATATCGCCGGGTGGGACAGCATATGCTTTTCCGAGGTGGTGTGAATGGACATCAAGGCCCTGGTAGGGAAAATCAAGTCATTCGTACGCTCGCACCGCGCGCTTGTCAGCGGCGTGGCTTTTGTGCTTGCAATTGCGCTCATACTCACGGTTGTGAACGCACCGGCTGTCGTCGGCGCTTCCGCAACTCAGCGCAGTTTGCCCATTTACAGCGTGGAGCGCGACGGCAAATATGTGGCGCTCTCCTTTGACGCGGCCTGGGGCAACGAGGACACCGAGCAGCTCATTGAGATTCTGAACACGTACAACGTCAAGGCCACCTTTTTCCTGGTAGGCCAGTGGGTGGACAAATACCCCGAGAGCGTTATGCAGCTCGCCGAAGCCGGCATGGAGGTCATGAACCACTCCGACACCCACGCCCACTTTGCCAAGCTCACAAGCGACCAGATAGTAGCCGAGATAAACGCCTGCTCAGATAAGATAGAGGCGCTCACCGGCGTGCGTCCCACCCTTTTCCGCTGCCCGTACGGCGAGTACGACGACCATGTCATTGACACGGTAAATTCCATGGGCATTACGGCAATTCAGTGGGACGTCGACAGCCTGGACTGGAAGGGGCTCAGCGCGTCGGAGATAACAAAACGCGTTTTAAACGGCGTACAGCCCGGCAGTATCGTGCTATTCCACAACGCCGCGGAGCACACGCCCGAGGCCCTCCCCGGCATCATCGAGTCCCTGCTCGCCGACGGCTATACCATAGTGCCCATAGGCCAGCTCCTGCTCATGGGCGACTACCAGATCGACCACACCGGAAGGCAATATAAAGCCTCATGAACCGCGATGCATCAAATGCAAAATGCCCGGGACAGCAGTCCCGGGCATTTTGGCGCGCTTTCAGCGGTTCAGCACGGTGATGCCTATATTCAGATACAGCGCAAACGCGCACCAGAGCGCGTACGGTATCATCAGCAGCCCGGCCAGGTCATCGAGCCGTTTGAACTTCCCCATCGTGCACAGCACCAAGACCAGCAGCGCAGCCAGCCAGACGGTGCTCACGCTGTAAAGGCCCAGCCGGAAGAACAGCCATGGCCAAAGCGCATTCACCGCAAGCTGTACGGCGTATAGCTTCAGCGCAGCGCGCCGCTCCCCCGCGGGACAGCTCAGGACGTACACACGCCAGCTCGCAAAGCCCATCATCAAATACAGCAGCGTCCACACCACGGGAAACAGCCAGCCGGGCGGCGAGAGCGGCGGCTTGACGAGGTACGAAAAGCTCTCCATCCCGCCTGCGAGCAACGCTGCGAGCCCTCCCGCGAGCAGCGGTATGGCCAGGGCCGCTATCAGTGACTTCCAGTGTCGTTTCAAAATATCACCCCGCATTTAAGATACGAAAAAGTGCCGGGCGATATACACTCGGGCGCAGCAAAAACCGGCGCGCGGTTTTGCCCGCGCGCCGCTGTAAGAAATATTCGAAAGATTAGCTCTCAGCCGTATTACCGCCTCAGCACGGCCTTAATGTCAACGCCGTACTCGCGCACGCTCTTCAGGACGACCTCCACGTTGTCGTCTATATAGGCGTTGCGGCGCTTGCTTATCGCGTTCATGCCCTCGTTAAGGGCCGCAGCAGCTTCCTCTTCGCGCGCGCCGGTTACTTCGTAATTGATGCCGATACCGTAAACAGTTTTCATGATGGTCTCCTTTCCGAGCACAGCCCTTTGTCGGCTTGAGCCGTTTTTCTGTGTGCCGTTTCCGGGTAAGCGCCGCTCCCGCGAGAGCCGCCTCCCTGGTACGGGTTTAATATATCACGCGCGGGCTTAATTGTCAATATCTTAACGCTAAATTTTTGATAATATCGTTAAATTTTTATTTATCGCCGGTTTAGCAATTTACAGCCTCGCTATCCCGGCGTTGGCGCAACATAAAAAGAGCCGCCTTGTGGCGGCCCTTCTTGAAGGGGGGAGCACTCAGGCTGTGCGTCTTGCGCCCTCGCGGATCTCGGCGAGGTTTGCAGCCCGGGTGTGTTCAATTGGTTTCCAGGCGCCCTTCCTGGCGCAGATACCCGCCACTGTGCAGGGTATGAAGGTGAACATGAAGAGCGGGAAGGTCAGAGTAAAGGCAATTTTCTTCCACGTTGGCGCGTAGATGCGCTTCCACTCGGAGATAGTCGTGAGCACGCCTATACCCAGCAGCGAGAAGTACAGGCAGTTGAGCAGGCCCACGGCCGACCACACAATGCTCATCGTGTCCTGGTGCGTGAGTATGGTCACGACGAGGCCGGCGGCATTCACGATGATGCCGACCATGGACGCAACGGCGGCGGGCAGGATGCTCATGCACATGTCGTAGGCGGCGAAGGAGCCGCGGAACATGCTCCTGGCCATGTCCTTGCCGTATCTGACAAAGACCTGCGCATAGCCGCGCGCCCAGCGCTTGCGCTGCGCCCAGGACTGCCTGAACTTGGTCGGCTGCTCATCGTAGAGCACAGCGTCGGCGCAGTAGCCAATCCTGCGGTTGTTGACGACGTTGTCGACAGTAAACTGTATGTCCTCGGTGAGGAGGAAGAAATTCCAGCCGCCGCACTCGTCGAGCACTTTCTGCGAAAACAGGAAGCCGGTGCCGGAGATGGCGCAGCTTGTGCCTATACGCATGCGCGGCCGGTTGAGCCAGGCGCTCTCGCGCATGAACCAGAGCGCGTAGCCGCTGCTTATCCAGTTGTCGCCGAAGTTCTTGGAGTTGCGGTAGCTCGTGATGACCTCATAGCCGTCGGAGAACGTGCGGTTCATCTGCTCTATGTAGTCGGGCTCAAGCACGTTGTCCGCGTCGAACACCATGTACGCGTCAAACGGCTTGTCCGGGTACACGGCGTCTATGCGCTGCAGCAGCCAGTTGAGGGCATAGCCCTTGCCGACCAGCTCGGCGTTGAAGCGCTCGAACACTACGGCCCCGTGCTCGCGGGCGACTCTGGCGGTGTCGTCGGTGCAGTTGTCGGCCACGACGAAAGTCGTCACCAGCTCGCCGGGATAGGTCTGGCGGTTGATGCTGTCTATGAGGTTTGCAATGACCATCTGCTCATTTCGCGCCGAAATGAGCACGGCAAAGCGGTGCTGCTTTGCCTCCTTGTGGGGCTTGGCCTTTATCACAAACGGTATGAGCATATATACTGCCTGGTATGCATAGCAGATGAAAAAGAAAACTGCGAGGATGTAGTTTATCATCCTTATCGTATCCATAATCTCTGCCTCCTTAGTGTCTTGCGAGTTTTATTATAGCAGCGGATTTTTAAATTCTCTGTCAACAATGCTTAAGGTTCGTTTAAATTTTTGCCGCACTGCGAAGCGTACTAATTGTATT
>CAYXVA010000173.1:0-1207 GCA_964467975.1 uncultured Oscillospiraceae bacterium
CGTCCGCCGACTCGCAAAACTCCTCGGCATCCGCGTCGAAATAGACTGCGCCTGACCGATGCGCTGGCTCCGGCTCTGAGAAGAGCGGTCGCCCATCATTGAATACTTTTGCGCCGCATAACACACATTCCAGGAGGATATCCACGTGAAATTTTCCGAAATTGCCTACTCCCGCCCGGATTTTGCCGCGGCGGCGCGGTTTTACACTGACGCCGCTGCGCGCTTTGCCGACGCCGGGAGCTTTGCCGAGGTCGAGAAAGTGTTCCTCGAGGTCGAGGACTACTCGGCCAAATTCGACAGCATGCTCACCGTGGCCAACATTCGCCACGACATAGACACCCGCGACAGCTTCTATGACGCCGAGGTCGCGTATATAGACTCCGCCTCGCCCGAGCTGGAGGAGTACGTCCAGCGCTGGAAGAGCGCGCTGCTCAAGACGCCCTTCCGCGCGGAGTTTGAGGCGAAATACAACCGCGTCATGTTCCTCAACGCCGAGATAGACGCGCGCACCTTTTCCCCGGCGATAGTGCCCGAGCTCCAGCGCGAAAATGCGCTCACCACCGAGTACAGCAAGCTGCTCGCCTCGGCGCAGATACCTTTTGAGGTCAAGACGTACACGCTCTCGCAGCTCTCGCCGGTAAAGCAGGACGCAGACCCGGCCCGCCGCGCCGCCGCATGGCAGGCCGAGGACGCCTGGTACGCCGAGCACGCCGGACGCCTCGACGGCATTTACGCCGAGCTGGTCGCGCTGCGCGACGCGATGGGGAAAAAGCTCGGCCACACGGACTTCGTCCCCCTCGGCTACGACCGCATGACCCGCAACTGCTACGGCAAAGCCAACGTGGAGCGCTTCCGCGCCGCCGTCGCCGAGCACATCGTGCCGATAGCGTACAGGGTCTATGAGACCGTGGCGCGCCGCCTGGGCAAGACGCTGCCCATGGGCTACGCCGACTGCGCCATGTGGTTCACCGACGGAAACGCCCGGCCCTCCGGCACGCCGGAGGAGATACTCGCATCCGGGCGCAAATTCTACCACGAGCTGGGCCCGGAGACGGCGGAGTTCATCGACTTCATGCTTGAAAACGAACTCTTCGACGTGCTCTCGCGCCCCGGCAAGGCCGGCGGCGGCTACTGCACCACGCTCACGGCCTACAAGTCGCCCTTTATCTTCGCCAACTTCAACGGCACTAGCGGCGACGTGGAGGTA
>CAYXVA010000173.1:1222-4190 GCA_964467975.1 uncultured Oscillospiraceae bacterium
CCTTCGCCAGCTACACCGCCGGCGGCATAGTCCCCGCCGCGAGCCAGTCGCCCACACTCGAAGCCTGCGAAGTGCACTCTATGAGCATGGAGTTCTTCGCCGAGCACTGGGCGGAGAGCTTCTTCGGCGCGGACGCCGATAAGTTCCGCTGGCAGCACCTGGCCGACGCCGTGACGTTCATCCCCTACGGCGCCCTCGTCGACCACTTCCAGCACGAGTGCTACGCGCACCCCGAGTACACAAGCGAGCAGCGAAACGACACCTGGGCGCGCCTGGCCGGCGTCTACATGCCCTGGCTCAAGCCCGAGGAGCACTTCTCCTTCTACTCCTCCGGCCGCGCCTGGCAGCGGCAGAGGCATATCTACCAGTACCCGTTCTACTATATCGACTACTGCCTTGCGCAGACTGTCGCGCTTCAGTTCTGGGCCATGCTGCGCCACGACCGCGACGCGGCCTGGGCCAAGTACATGGCCTACACCCGCCCGGCGGGCACGCTGACCTTTACGGAGCTGCTCGACCAGGCCGGCCTCCCCTCCCCGTTCGAGCCCGGCACCCTCCGCGGCCTGGCAGAAGAGGCCGGGGCGTGGCTCGACGAACACGATATAGGCTGAAAACAGCACAGGACCTGACGCAGCAAAGCGTCCGGTCCTTTTTACGTATTCTCACCCGGCCTGCCTGAAGGCAGTCTCCAGCGTGTCGGAATTCTCGCAGATAATGAGCGCCGCCAGGTCGCCGTTTACGGCTATGCGGGCCTTTTCCAGCATAGCGGCCTGTGCCGGGTCATAGGTTCTGAAGAGCCCGATGCGGTTTTCCAGGTGCCGCTCGAGCGAGGCCTTCGCCTCGGCGGCGTCGGCGCTGTCCTTGAGGCGTATTACGGCTATCTCCTCGGCGGAACCGGCGGAGGCGTAGGCCATGTAGTAGCCCGCGACCTTGCCGTAGTCCATGTCGGAGAGGTACTGGAAGAGATCTGCCCCGTCGGCGGTCTCGCTGCTCACGACCGTCATGTCCGGCAGCCCCTCCGCCTTTTCGGTCAGGCTCTCGCCGAGGGCCACAGGGTCGGCGCCGGAGGAATCATCCTGAGTGCCGCACGCGGCGAGGCCGAGCACAAGCGCGAGCGCGAGCGCAAGGAGCGCAGTTGCCATGCGTCTCATCAGAACACCTCCACTGCCGGCTCGGTCGTGGGCACGGCCACGTCGTCCCAGGTGTCGGACGTATCGCCGTCACTAACGTCGCCGCCGTACACGTCGCCGAAGGCGTTGTTGATCGCCTCGTTGATCTGCTCGTAATCCTCGTCGGTGAGCTCGGCCGAGGGCTCGCTGCTGTCGTTGTAGTCGACGAGGTTTATCGTCAGCAGCACGCGCCCGTCGATGAACTGCATGTTGTATTCCGTCCACAGGTCGCGGCCGTTCATGTCGGAGTAGGTCCTGAGCGCGCTGTCGATGCTGTTGAGCAGCACGGACACTACCTGCTGGGTGTGCTTGTCGGCGTCGAAGATGAAGTAGAGGTTGCGCAGCTCGCCGGAGTCAAGCACCTCGCGCACTTTCTCCGGCAGGGCATATATGTCGGTGAGCTCCTCGGCGTTCATGTAGGCATAGCAGTACTTGAGCCCGGTCGCGGCGGGGAAGAAGCTGGTGTCCCAGTTGTGGCCGCGCGAGCACATCTCGTCGGTCATGTTGAAGTTGGCGTAGTTGCCGCTGCCGACATCGGAGTAGATGTCCGTGTGGTACCACTCGCCGTCGAGGTTTACGAGGTCCCAGCTGTGGTAGGAGTTGTGCACGACCATGCAGTCTATGTCCATCATCTGCATGAAGAGCCTGAACGTCGTGGCGAAGCCCACGCAGACGGCCGCGCCGTACTTGAGTACTCCGTAGGGTTCGGCGCTGTACTCCGGCGCCGTGGGTATGACGACGGTGACGCCGCCTTCGTGGGAGAGGTTCGCGCACATCCAGTCGTAGACGGCCTTCTCCTTCTCATAGGGCGTCATGCCGTCGGTAATTATCTCGTCGAGGACATCGGAGGCCATGTTCAGCGTCTCGAGCTGCTTCTCGTCGAGAGCGGAGGTGTCACCGCTCTTGTAGGCGTCGGATATAGGCAAGGTGGAGCGTATGTAATACTGCCCCCCGACGGCCACGTCGTCCTCCTGCGTCACGGTGTCGGAGTTCGAGCCTATGGCGGCGTTGAGCGTCTCGCTCAGCTGCGCTATCTGCTCGGCCTGTCCCGATATACGCTGCACGGCGAGCACGCCGACAGTGCAGCTCGCGGCTACGCCGAGCACCAACACTACAGACAGCACAATCATCAAAGCCTTATTGGTTTTTACATTGGTGTTTACTTCCATAGTTAGTTCCCTTCCAGCCATACGGCCATGAGATGTACTTTAGACGCCGCTTCACCGGCAATGTTCCTTAAATTATACTTAAAATAATTAAAGTAATTCCGGGGCGCAGACAGCCGCCGCGGCGCGCCTGTACATGTCGGTGCTGGTTTACGCTTACGTCTCTAAAAACGACTGTAGGGGCGGGCTTCCATCGCCCGCCCTCTCGCCCGCAGGGCGAGAAACACGCACCGGCGCATCCAGCGAGGCACCAACGTCCATACACGTACACCCCCGTAAGGAACGGCGTCCTCGACGTCCCGCGCGTCCAGACACGCACCGACGTATCGTCACACCGCACCTACGCCCCTACGCGCGCCATCGCCCCCCTCTCCGAGGGGGCTGCCGGCGTGAGCCGACTGGGGGAGTTTCTCCCGACGCTCGCGCAACCTTTCCAGACAAACTCCCTCCGACCCGCTTCGCGGGCCACCTCCATCAAAGAGGGAGGGATTACTTCTCGCCCTGTGGGCGAGAGGGACGTCGGGACGCAGTCCCCTACACATTACCATTATACGTTGCAGGAGAAATTTGTAGGGTGCGGCGTCCTCGACGCACCTCTCGCGTCAGCGAGAAATTACATCAACGTGCCATGCA
>CAYXVA010000174.1:0-4179 GCA_964467975.1 uncultured Oscillospiraceae bacterium
GCGTTTTCCCCTCTGCCAGCATTGCCTCTATTTCCGGCAGCAATGCCTGCACATGCGTGTAACTCCGTTTCGCCATAGCAATACCCCCTGACGTAGTTCTATTTTCCTACATCAGGGGGTGTTTTGTCTATTGTCCGTTTTTGCTGGGGCAGTTCATTTGTATGAACATGAAGAATTATGTATTGATAAGCACCCGCCTCTTTCCGGCGTAAAATCCGGCAAACCCCGCGCCGGGCGACGAGACGGACGATGTGACGCGCGGGAAGAGCGCCGAGGCCCTCTCGCAGAGCTGCGCCGGGTCGGCATATCCGCAGGCGCGGAGCTCGAGCGCGCCGCCCGAGACGCTCGCGCAGTAGTCCACCAGCCCCGGCAAGCGAAAGAGCGCGTCGTCAAGCGCCTCCATCGCGTTATCAGCGCGGCTCACACGGTCTATGCGCCGCGTCACGCCGCCGCAGGGGCACGGGCCCGACAGGAAGCGCGTCATGTCGCCCGTGCGGTAACGTATCAGCGGCATGGCCTCCATGTCGAGCGTCGTTATGACGAGCTCGCCGCGCTCGCCGTCGGGCAGCACGCGGCCGTTTTCGTCGACTATCTCGGCGAGCACATGGTTTTCGCGCAGGTGCATGCCCTCGTGCGCGGCGCATGTCACGGCCCCGCCGAGGCATATCTCGCGCGAGCCGTAGTGCGGGAAGAGCCTTGTCCCCAGCAGCGCCTCAATCTCAGCGCAGACGCCCTCGGGGCAGGCGTCGCCGGAGACAAGCGCGCGCTCTAACACGAGCGGCTTACCGCTGAACCGCCGCCAGCGCAGCAGACTCAGCAGCGGCACGCTCATGCCGATGTACGCCGTCGGGCCCTCGCCGTCGAGCAGCGCGTCGAGTTCGCCGAGCGTCCTCCCCACGCCGGCGCGCACTGCCCGCGCGCCAAGGCGCTCGAGCGCGCGGCAGATAAGCTCGCCGAGCCCGTCGGGGCCGGAAAACGGCATGGCCACAAGCACCGAGTCGCCGCGCGAGGCAAACTCGCTTATCCCCGCGGCGAAGAAGCCCACTGTGTGCTCTATATCGCGCTCCGTGTAGAAAACGCGCTTCGCCGGGCCGGTCGTGCCGCTCGTCGCGCCCGAGATTATGCGCTGCACCTCGGAGAGCGACGTGAGCAGCATACCCGGCGCGTTTTCCGCGAGCTGCTCCGGCGTCGTGAACGGCAGCTTCGAGAGCTCGGCGAGGCTTCCGAGCTTTTCCGGCAAGCCGCGATAGAAGCCGCCGCGCGCCTTTTCTCTGGCTAAAAGTTCGTTCAACCGGCGCAATTGCAGCGCTTCGAGGCCCTTTCGTGTGAGTTCCGGAACGCCCTCGACCTCGCATATCCAGTTTTCGAGCGCCGCGCGTCTCATCTGCGGTAGAGCGCGCGGCCGTCACGCGCAGTGAGGTTGTAGGCGCAGAAGGGCACCATGCCGCGCTCCGGGTCGACCTCGTTTATATAGCAGCGGCGCAGCCGCTCAAGGTCGAGGTTGTCCGCGTCCTGGAAAACCATGCCCGAGACGGTGAACACGCGCTCGTTGGCCTCCCTGATGAAGGCGTCGAAGCCGTCGGCGTCCCCAGACTCCTCGTGCGCGCCCCAGCGCCCGGCGACAAAGTCGCGCGCGTCCGAGCTCTTCTTGCAGCAGCAGGAGCTCTCGCGCCTCGGCAGGGCCTTCAACCCGCCGCCGTCCGTGCGCCTGTAGCTTGCGTGGAAGGAGCAGTATGCGCTCTCCGCGCCGCCCCCGGCGAAGTCGGCGCGCTGCATCGCGCCGTGCGTCTGCGCCTCTATCTCGCACAGCACGCGCGGTATTGTCAGGCGCACGTCGGGATCGGGCAGGGTGCAGCGGCCGAAGTAGCTCACGGGCTGGAAGTGCACGCCGCGCACGCCCGGCGCATTTTCGAGCGCGAAGCGCAGTATGTCCCCTATCTCGTCCACGTTCACGCCCGGCGCGAGCGTCGGCACGAGCACGACGGGCAGTGTGGCGGCGCGGCAGCGCTCTATCGCGCGCTTTTTCGTCTCGAACAGCGCGCGGCCGCGCAACACCTCGTAGGTCGTATCGCGCAGCCCGTCGAACTGCAAAAAGGCGCACGAGACCCCGCACGAGCGCAGCGCCTCGGCATAGCCGGGCTCGTCCGCGAGGCGGATGCCGTTTGTGTTCAGCTGGAAGAAGGTAAAGCCCCGGTCACGCCCGAGCCGGACTATCTCCGGCAGATCGTCGCGCACCGTCGGCTCGCCGCCGGAGAGCTGTATGTTGAACGGCCCGCCGCGCTCCATGAGCATGTCGTACTGCGTGGCAATGTCCTCGAGCGTGGGGTCGGCGCCTCCCTCCCCCGCCGAGGCAAAACAGACGGGGCAGCGCAGGTTGCAGCGCTTCGTGAGCTCGAGCAGAACGCAGCAGCCCGCACTCTCATGCTCGCTGCACAGCCCGCAGTCGTAAGGGCAGCCCGCGCTTACGGGCACGGTCACGTCGGGCACGTTCCCGCCGCCGGGCGCGGTGTCCCACTTGAGGTAGTCTATAATCCCGCCCTCCCATATGAGCGTATCGAAATCCCCGTGCTCGGGACAGGTCTTGACGAGGTGTATGTACCCGTCGTTACCCACGGCCTTGTCCGCAGGTATGACGCGCAGGCAGACGGGGCACACGCTCTCGGTCTTGGCAAAGCGCTTGTACATCACGCGAGCCCCCGCTCCTCGAGCAGTGCGACGCACTTCTCGTATGAGTCAATGATAACGCCTGGGCAGACGGTCAGCATGTTCTGTGGGTCGCCGCGCTCAATGTTCTCACAGTTCTCGCCTCCGTACTGAGCCGTGCGCGCGCGGAACCACTCGTGAAACGCGCCTATCAGCGCAATGCGCGCGTCCGCGTCCAGGTCCCGGGCCAGCAGGCTCAGAAAGCACACCCCGCCGCTGAGTGCGCCGCAGGGCCCGCCCGACCAGGCGAAGCCCCCGCACAGCCCACGCACGGCCTGTATGAGCTCCGGATTCTCCTTCCCCTCCGCGTCCAGCGCGAGCTGCACCATAATCTGCGCGCAGTACAGCCCCTCACGCTCGAGCTCCAGTATGCGGTCAAATGCGTCCAAACATGCTCCTCCTCTCAAAAGTTGAACTCCGGGCAGTCACGGTATTTCCCCGGCAGCGGCACGCCGAAGTCTACCCAACCTAAGCTCTCGACAAACTTCGGCGGCAGGTCTGGAAAGCGCGCCGCGAGGTATTCCGTGAAGGCCGTCTCGTTGTGGCAATAGCCGCCGCCGATGCGGTATTTCGTCGCTTTCGGGCTAGATTTCAGCCAATTGCTGCAAAAATCCAGGCAAAATTTGCGCAGATTGTCCGCCGCCTCGTCCGGCACCAGATACACTGCGCGGTCGCCGTCCGCGCTCAAAACGACGTGTTTCACGCCGTCCTCACTCCTTTCTCAGCACCGCCGCGAGATAGCGGCACTCGCGCGCGTCAACGCCCTCGGGCGGCGGCCCGGTCGTGCCCGCCCAGAGCGCGGCGAGGTAGTATTCGCGCCACTCGCGCGTCGTGTCCTCGACGTGCTCGAGCACAAATCCCGCCTCCGCTGAGAGGGCGCGCAACGCCGCCTCGCCGCCGGGCACAACGTCAGAGTACATGAGCGCGCCGCCGCTTCTCAGCAGCGCATGCGCCGACGCGAGCGCGCGCGGCACGTCGCCGGTCAGCAAAAACGCGCACTGGCTGAGCGCCGCGTCGAATGAGTCCGGCGCGAACGTCGGCGACAATATGTCGCCGTACTCAACGTCGTTTCCTGGAATTATGTCAACCCCCATCGCACAGAATCCCAGCGACCTCAGCAGCCGCACGCCCTCGCCGTCCCCCGCACCGAGATCGACGACGCGCGCACCCGGCTCGAGAACTGCGAGCGATATAAGTTTTCGCGTGGCGGCCTCCCCGCCGGGGTGTCTGTGCATTGCGGCCTCCAATTCAACGTTTAAGCACCGCGTATAGCGCCGGTTTCACAGGCCGGTACTACTCAAATCCGGTGTGCATGGGTTTTTACTATCACTATTATGTAAACTTGTCGCTCTGCTCGTTGGGCCGAAAAATGCGACGCAGCAGCACATCGCCGCGCCCGGGACGTCGGGACGCCGTCCCCTACAAATCATTTTTATACGCTGCAAGAGAAATTTGTAGGGTGCGGCGTCCTCGACG
>CAYXVA010000175.1:0-2133 GCA_964467975.1 uncultured Oscillospiraceae bacterium
ACTTTGCGAGCGGCACCGTCAAATCAAAGCGCAGCGCTATCTCGCTCTCCTCGCGCATGAAGCGGTATATCTGCTTTTCCGTCTCGCCGCCGCCCTTTGCGAGCAGCACCTCGGCGCTCTCGAGCGCGGGGGTGTCCAGCGGCGTGAAGCCGTAGAGCGAGTAGGTCTTGCGCAGCTTCTCGAACATGACCTCCAGCTGCTGCTGCGGTGCGGGCAGCAGCTCCATGAAGCCGGAGAGCGTACGCGGGGTCACTTTATCCATTGCATTTCCTCCAATACGCACGGGCTTTATACACCCAAAGGGCGGCGGGGTTTCCCGCCGCCCTTGTGCGACTGATTATTTTTTCTTTGGGTTCACGATGTCGCGCCAGTCCAGGTCGCCGCGCCGCAGCCCCTGTATCAGCACTTCCGCGGTCGCCGCATTCGTGGCCATTGGTATCTGATACTGGTCGCAGAGCCTGGCGAGCTTGTTCACGTTCTCAAACCCGTGCGGATTCAACGGGTCGCAGAAGAAGAGCACAAGGTCTATCTCGTTGTAGGCGATCCTCGCCGCTATCTGCTGAGCCCCCTGCTTACCATGCAGGTAGAGTGTGATAGGCAGCCCGGTAGCTTCGCTCACCAGTTTGCCGGTCGTGTTCGTGGCGCACAGCGTGTGGTCTGCCAGAATGCCGCAGTACGCTATGCAAAACTGTACCATCAATTCTTTTTTCCCGTCGTCGGCCAGCAGGGCTATGTTCATCTGTATCTCCCTTCCCTAGTTGCCCGCACACCGGCTTGTCCGGCGTTATTGGGCACCCGATGGTTTATTATATCTCCGTGGCGCAAATTCTGCAACACTAAAATTATAAAAGTACAGAGGAAAGTCCCGTAAATACGGACTTTTCAGCGACATTGCGCCGTGCGGGAGTCAAAAAGCGCGTTGGCGCGGCTCTGCGGAGTCACTTCAGCGCGGCTTCGGCGGCGGTGCGCGCGCCGCTGGGGTCGGCCGCCACGACGAAGGCGACGTACTGGCCGGACTGGATTATGACGGCGCTCTCGAGCTTGGGCACCTCGGCGGGGTTGTAGCTCGCGTACTGGCTTATGCGCGTCTCGTTGCGCTGCTCGAGGTTGTCGGCGAGCGCTGTTGACGCCTCTTCGCTGCCGCAGTTGAACACGGCCAGTTCCTCGGCCGTCGCGCCTGTGCCGGCGTAGGCGACGACCTCGGTGCCCTCGGCGCAGCCGTAGAGGCCCAGGGCCACGGAACTGTCGAGCGCGTTCATCGGCTCACCGAACTCGGCGGCGGAGAGCATCTCGTCCGCCAGGGCGTTTATATCCACGGCCTTGGGTTCATTCCCGCCGCAGGCGGCGAGGGCCAGGACCATCGCAAGTGCGAGCACGAGCAGCGTCGCGCGCCGGAACTTTTTCATTTTGCATTCCTCCCTAAAGGCTTATACGGTGTGGGTTTTCAGGTATTCTATCCAGATTTTGCAGTACTCAGGTGTGAGATGCATGCCGTCCTCGGTGGCCTCGCTCAGGAGATAGCCCTCGCTGTCATGCATTACCTCGGCGACGTTGACGTAGTTAACCTGCTTGTCCTCGCACATCTGGCAGAGGACTTTCTGGAGACGTATTACATTGGCAATCGAGTTGTAGTCTCCCTGGCTGTCACGCCACTTGCTGACGGGTATGATGGACTGGACGTAAATCGTCGCGTCCGGGTGAGTTTCCTGGATGATATCTATGAGCTTCGCGTAGTTTTCCACGAACGCGCTCTCATAGACCCAGCCGAGCTCGTTCATACCAAGCATTATATACACTTTGCCGTATTCAGCCTGCTCGAGCGCCTCGGCGACGGTCAGCCACTGTCCGTTCACGACGACGAAGCGGTCCTCAAACGCCTTGGTCACTGTGAGTCCAATCTCGCTCCAGAAGCGAGAGGTCGGCAGCCCGGAGTACATTTTGAGCCCCTCGGTGCGCGAGTCGCCTATGAAAACGGCGTCGTCGAAGTAGCTGTCGTCCACCGCCGCGCTCGCGGGCACGGTGACGGAGAGATTCGCGCCCACTCCGGCGGCCGTGTTGCTGCCGTGCTGAGCGCCGGGGAAGGGAGTAGAACCGCTCTGGCCCGCCGTGGCGTCGACATTGCCGTCGCCGCCG
>CAYXVA010000175.1:2233-4163 GCA_964467975.1 uncultured Oscillospiraceae bacterium
CCGTCGCCGCCGCTGGTGAGGCTCTGGCCGCTTGTGGCGGGGCTGTCCGTCCTTTGCACCCGCGCGCTGTCCCCGCCGCTGAAGAGCGTGGAGCCGGCGACTACCATCACAAGCAGCACGCAGACGAGCAATATGGCCTTCGCCGCCGGCGAACCGCCGGAGCGGCGGCTGTGATTTCCTCGCTTTGCCATTAGATACAGTCCTTTACAGTTATTCTTTCCCGAGGCCGGCGAGATACGCCGCCGGGCCGGACTCGTAGAGGTTGCCGCCGTGGGCGTCCGCTGCGACGGTGAGCGGCATGTCGCGCACGATGAGCCGCCTCACGGCCTCGGGGCCCAGATCGGGCCAGGCGATGAGCTCGCACTCGGTGACGCACGAGGCCAAAAGCGCCCCCGCGCCCCCGGCGGCGGCCAGGTACACGGCCCCGTGCGCGCGCATCGCGTCGAGCACCTCGGGCCGCCTCGGCCCCTTGCCTATCATGACGCGCAAGCCGCGCTCTATGAACGCCGGGGCGTATGCGTCCATGCGCCCGCTGGTCGTGGGACCCGCAGCGCCTATCACATGCCCCGGGGGCGCCGGTGCGGGGCCGCAGTAGTATATCGCCGCGCCGTCGAGCTCGAACGGCAGCGGCTCGCCGCGCTCTATCAGCTCGAGCATGCGCCTGTGCGCCGCGTCGCGCGCGGTGTACACCGTGCCGGAGAGCAATACGCGCTCTCCCGCGCGCAGAGTGAGTATGTCGTGCCCGGTGCAGGGCACATTGATGCGTATCGCGCCCATCAGAGCACCTCCTCGGCGTGCCTGTCGGCGTGGCAGCAGATGCACACGGCGCAGGGCAGCATGGCTATGTGCGTGGGTGCGGCCTCTATCATGACGGCGAGCGCCGTCGTCGCACCGCCCAGGCCCTGCGGGCCTATGCCTGTGGCGTTTATCGCCGACAAAAGAGAGCGCTCCATGTTGGCGTAGTATTCGTCGGCGTTTGCGCTCTCGACGGGCCTGAGCAGGGCGCGGCGCGCCAGGCGCGCGACCGTGTCGAAGCCGCCGCCTATGCCTACGCCCACGACGATGGGCGGGCAGGGGTTGCCCCCGGCGCGCTTCACCGTGTCGAGCACAAAATCGCGCACGCCCGCTTCGCCCATGCTCGGCGTGAGCATGTTGACGCGGCACATGTTCTCGCTGCCCGCGCCCTTGGGCGAGACGGTTATTTTCATCTGCTCGCCGGGGACAATCCGCACGTCGAGCACGGCGGGCGTGTTGTCGCCCGTGTTTACGCGCCTGAGCGGGTCGGCGACCACACTCTTGCGCAGGTAGCCCTCGGCATAGCCGCGCCGCACGCCCTCCTGCACGGCCTCATAAAGGCCACCTCCTGCTATGTGCACGTCCTGACCGAGCTCAATGAATACGGTCACGAGGCCCGTGTCCTGGCATATCGGCAGACCGGTCGAGCGCGCCGTGTCGAGGTTTGTGCACAAGTCGGCGAGTATGTCCTTCGCGCCCGGCCAGCTCTCGCGCTCAAGGGCGCGGCGAAGCGCGCCCTCGGCGTCAGCCGGAAGGTGGCTGTTGGCGCTTATGCAAAGGCGCGCCGCGCACGCCGTTATCTCGTCTGCGAGCAGTTCTCTCATGCCCTCGTGACCCCGCTCTCGCGCGCGGCGGCCGCGACCGCCGACGCCACCACGTCGGCCACGCCCGGCTCAAACGCGCCGGGGATTATGTGCTCGCGGTCGAGCGCATCGCCGACGAATTCGGCGAGGGCCTTGACCGCCGCAGCCTTCATCTCGGTGTTTATCTCCCGCGCGCGCACGTCCAGCGCGCCGCGGAACACGCCCGGGAAGGCCAGGACGTTGTTTATCTGGTTCGGGCAGTCGCTGCGGCCCGTGCCCACGATGTACGCCCCGGCCTCCACGGCGTCGGCGTAGCTTATCTCCGGCGTGGG
>CAYXVA010000176.1:0-4157 GCA_964467975.1 uncultured Oscillospiraceae bacterium
CGAGCGTCATGTCCGGCGTGAGCTAAATGTACCGGCGCAAGGGGCGCGGCGACGTGATCATCGTCGCCATAGCCGGCGACGGCGCGACGGCTGACTGCGGCTTCCAGAGCCTCTCCGGCGCGGCCGAGCGCGGCACCAAGATGCTCTACGTCTGCTACGACAACGAGGGCTACATGAACACGGGCTTCCAGCGCTCGAGCACCACCAGCCTCGGCTCGCGCACGAGCACCACGCCCACCGGCGCGGCCATAAACGGCAAGGAGCAGAGCGCAAAGTACGTCCCGCTGATCATGGCGATGCACAACATAGAGTACTGCGCCACGGCCAGCCCCTCGAACATGCCGAACTTCGTCGCCAAAGTGCAGCACGGCCTCGAGGCCAGCAAGCGCGGCTTCGCCTATCTGCACGTGTTCTCCCCCTGCCCCACCGGCTGGAGCTTCAAGCCTAATGAGAGCATCGCCGTCGCCCGCCGCGCGGTGGAGTGCAACATGTTCCCGCTCTGGGAGTGCGACAAGGGCAAGTTCTACATGACCGAGAACCGCAATCCCATCACGATAGCCGAGTTCGTCAAGGGCATCGGCAAATTTAACAAGCTGACGGACGAGGATTTGGAGATACTGCAAAAGACCGCCGACGAGCGCTACGCGCTTATAAAGCGGCTCTGCGGCAAGGAATAAAAACGCGAAACGCCGCTCTGCACGGGAAAGCCCGTACAGAGCGGCGTTATTTCTATCTTTTGCCGCGCTTGAGCGCGCCGTCAGCTCAAGCGCGAGCCGGTGATGGACAGCAGTCGCTCCGCCGCGGCCCGCGCCGGGCGGTTTTCCGCCCTTTGCAGCCCGGGGTCGGTCTCGAGCGTGGCCAGCGCGGCTTGCTGCGCGGCGCGGAGCACATCCATGTCCGCGCCAAGGTCGGCTATGTGCAGCTCGGGCAGGCCGTGCTGCCGCGCGCCGAAAAAGTCGCCGGGGCCACGAAGTCTGAGGTCCTCCTCGGCTATTTTGAACCCGTCGTATATGTGCGTCATGGCCGCCAGGCGCTCGCGCGACTCCTCGTTGTGCGCGTCGGAGACGAGCACGCAGTAGCTCTTGTGCTGTCCGCGGCCCACGCGGCCGCGAAGCTGGTGGAGTTGGCTCAGGCCGAAGCGTTCGGCGTTCTCCACAATCATCAGCGCCGCGTTCGGCACGTCCACTCCGACCTCTATCACCGTGGTGGAGACTAGCACGTCTATCTCCCCGGCGGCGAAGCGGGCCATTATCTCGTCTCGCGGCTTGGCCTTCATCCGGCCGTGGATGCACTCTATCCTGAGCTTGGGCAGCGCCCGGCGCAGCTCCTGAGTGTGCTCCTCGGCGCTGGTCAAATCAAGCGGCACGTCCGGGTCTGACTCTATAGCCGGGCAGACGACGAACACCTGTCTGCCCTCCCCCACCAGCTTGGCGATGAAGCCGTTGAGGCGCTTGCGGTACGAGCTGGGGACGGCAAAGGTGTCCACGCGCTGCCTACCCGGCGGGAGCTCGTCTATCAGCGACACGTCCAAATCGCCGTAGATGATAAGCGCGAGCGTGCGCGGGATGGGCGTCGCGCTCATGACAAGCACGTGCGGGCTCTCGCCTTTAGCCGAGAGCGCGGCGCGCTGCTTGACGCCGAAGCGGTGCTGCTCGTCCGTAATGACCAGGCCCAGGCGTGAAAACTCCACGCCCTCACCTATCAGCGCGTGTGTGCCCACGGCCAGCGCCGCCTCGCCCGAGGCTATCGCGGAGAGGCTCTCGCGCTTTTCCTTCGGGCGCATGGAGCCGGTTAGCTTCACGACCTTGAGATTGAACGGCGCGAGGAAGCCGCTTAGGGTGGCGTAGTGCTGCTCGGCGAGCAGCTCGGTCGGGGCCATGAAGGCGCTCTGCACGCCGTTTTTCGCCGCGAGCCAGACGAGCGCCGCCGCGACGAGCGTCTTGCCCGAGCCGACGTCGCCCTGAATGAGCCTGTTCATGAGCTTGCCGGAGGCCATGTCGCGCGCGCACTCGTCGATAGCGCGCTTTTGCGCGCCGGTGGGCTCAAAGGGCAGCGTGGCGAAAAATTCGCCGAAGTCGCATGCCTTTAGCGCGATGCCGGGCTTGTCCTCCCCCTCGCCGCGCACGAGCGAGAGCGCGCAGACGAGCGTGAAGAGTTCCTCGAACACCAGCCGCTGCCGGGCGAGGCCCAGTGAGCGCGCGTTTTCGGGAAAGTGGATGTTCTCGTAGGCGTAGCGGGCGGTACACAGGCTGTTTGCGCGCTCGACGCGCTCCGGCAGGGCGTTCGGCAGGGCCATGCCAGCTTCGTCGAGTATGCGCCTCACGCCCTGGCCGATGTCACGCTGGTTTATGCCGGAGGTGAGGCGGTAGACCGGCATTATGCGTCCCGTCACGCGCCCGGCCTCGCTCTCCGGCTCGAACACCGGGTTTGCGAAGGAGAAGGAGTGGCCCATGAGCTGCACCTTGCCGTAAAACACATAGCTCTCGCCCCGGTGCAGCCGGTTTTTCAGCCAGGTCTGGTTGAAATATGTCACCGTCATCGCCCCGGTGGCATCCGCGATGCGGAATCTGAGCGTCTCCATCCCGCGGCGTATGTACTTGTGCTCGGGCTCGCTTGTTATCATCGCGTGCACGCAGGCCGGTTTGCCCTCTTCGAGGCGCGAGATAGGCAGCACGGCGGTCCTGTCCTCATACGCGCGCGGGAAATATGTCAGCAGCTCCAGCACGCTGCGCACGCCCAGCCGGGCGAGCGCCTTGGACTTCGCTTCGCCGATACCCTTGAGGTAGCGCACGTCCATATTAAGTTCCAACATGCAGCCGCCCCCTTGCCGGCAAATAAACCGCCGCGCTTTTCCCGGGAAAAGCCGGCGAAATGCTGCGGCTGCCTCCGCCGCGGTGTTTCGAAGCAGGGCGCAGCTCACGCAAACGCACGTGCGTCAAGCTGCCCCCTGCCGTACCCGCAGCGACTGAGGCTGCCCTCCTTCAGGCTTTAATTGCTCACACGCCCATCGCGGCGGCGACCTGCGCGAGGCTCTGCACGCCCACGGTCTTGTTTATGAGCTTGCCGTCCTGGAAATAGAGCAGGGTGGGTATACTCATAACGCCGTAGCGCGCGGCGAGCTCGGGTTCGGCGTCGACGTCGACCTTGCAGACGGAGACGTCCTGATGGGCCTCGGCGAACTGGTCGAGTATGGGCGCCTGCATGCGGCACGGGCCGCACCAGCCGGCCCAGAAATCCACGACGGCCTTGCCGGAAGCCACGGCGGCGTCAAAAGTGTCCTTTGTGAGATGAGTGATAGCCATTTATTTTTCCTCCTTAGTTTTTTGAGAGATTCTCAACGTACTTGCAGGCCGACAGCGCGGCGACGTTGCCCTCGCCGGCGGCCTTTGCAACCTGGTACGGCGCGCCGGTGCAGTCGCCCGCGGCGAATACGCCGGGGACGCTTGTCGACATGTCCGCGCCGACTTTGATGTGCCCGTTTTCGAGCTCGAGGCCCGGCAGCAGGGCGTCCGGGGCGAGGCCGCTGCGCAGTATGAACACGCACTCGACGCCGTACTCAGCGCCGTCGGCCACGAGCGAGCCAACGCGCCCTTCGCCCTTTATCTCATAGCGCTTCGCGCGCTTTGAGTCGAAGTACTCGACTTCGCAGCCGATGCTCCTGAGATATTCGGCCTCTTCAGGCGCGTCGGCGGACAGCCCGATTACTGCCACGCGCTTGCCGCGGTAGAGCATGCCGTCACAGGTGGCGCAATAACTCACGCCCCGGCCCAACAGCTCTGCCTCGCCGGGATACGGCTTCGCCCTCGTGAGCCCGCATGCGAGCACGACCGACCGGCCCTGCACGAACTCCGGCCCCGCGCTCACGCCGAACACGCCGCCCAAGTCCGCGACGGCCAGCGCCCGGGCGCGCTTGAACTTCACCCCGGAGCGCTCCGCGTGGGAGATGAACGTCTCCACCAGCTGCGCGCCCGTCGCGTCCGGGATTCCCGGGAAATTGTCCACGCGCTCGGCCTTGTACAGCGGCGAATCCTCCGGCGCGGTGGTTATGATGAGCGCCGTTTTCCCGCGCTGCCGCGCGGTGAGCGCCGCCGAGACCCCGGCGGGCCCGGAGCCTATTATGAGTACGTCAAACACTTCGTCCACGCGCTCAAACCTCC
>CAYXVA010000177.1:0-4106 GCA_964467975.1 uncultured Oscillospiraceae bacterium
GCATGCGCCTCGTCTCCGGCGGCACGGACAACCATCTGCTGCTCGCCGACGTCATGAGCCTCGGCGTCACCGGCCGCGACGTGCAGGAGCTGCTCGACCGCGCGCACATCACCGCCAACAAGAATGCGATACCCTTCGACACCCAGCCGCCCCACCTCGCGAGCGGAGTGCGCTTCGGCTCCCCGGCGGCGACCACCCGCGGCATGAAGGAGCCGGAGATGCGCCGCATAGGCGAGCTCATACTGCGCCTGATACGCTCCGGTGAGGACGCCGTGCCCGATGTGCGCGACGAGGTCATGGCGCTGTGCGAGCGCTTCCCGCTCTATCCGGGCGTGGTGTGAGATGACTTACCGCATCCTCGTCGTCGAGGACGACGCGGTCATAGCCGCCGCGGTCGCGAAGCATATCAGCTCCTGGGGCTGCGAGGTGCGCTGCGTCACCGACTACGCCGACGTCATGCGCGAGTTCACGGAGTTTGACCCGCAGCTCGTGCTGCTGGACATTTCGCTGCCGTATTTCAACGGCTACCACTGGTGCGCGGAGATACGCAAGGTCTCGCGCGTGCCCGTGATGTTTATCTCGAGCGCCTCGGACAGCATGAACATCGTCATGGCCATGAACATGGGAGCCGACGACTTTATTGCAAAGCCCTTCGACCTCTCGGTGCTCACCGCCAAGGTGCAGGCGCTGCTCAGGCGCACGTACGACTTTGCAAACCCGGACGCCAACAAGCTCACGGCGCACGGTGCGGTGCTCGACCTCAACGCCGGGACGCTCGAGTTCGGCGGCGAGCACATGGAGCTGACCAAAAACGAGCTGCGCATTTTGCAGACGCTGCTTGAAAAGCGCGGACAGGTGGTCTCGCGCGACGAGCTCATGATGCGCCTGTGGCAGACGGACAGCTTCGTTGACGAGAACACGCTCACAGTAAACGTCACCAGGCTGCGCAAAAAGCTCGAAAACGCCGGGCTGACGGACTTTGTCAAGACCAAAAAGGGCCTCGGCTATATAGTTGAGGAATAGCTCTGCGGTGTGATATAATGGGGCCGGTGCTTTTGCGCCGGTCCCGTTTTTCGTCTGGATGTGCCGTCATGTGGTTTTTAAAGGAGTCAGGCCATGCTGTTTTCATATGTGAAGCGCCGCTGGAAGGTGATCGCGGCGTTTGAGCTCTTTGCGCTCGTGTTCGCGCTGGTGTTCTCGCTCTACGAGCTGCCGGCTGAGGCGGTGCTGTACGCGTCGCTGCTGTGCATGGTCGCCGGCGCGGAGCTCTTTTGCGTGAGCTATGCGTCGTACCGGCGGCGCGTCAGGGAGCTCGAGCGGCTGCGCAGGAGCATCTGCGTGAGCGCGGACGGGCTGCCGGAGCCGCGCGACCGGACGGAGGCGCTGTATCAGGAGCTCATTCGCACGCTCTCGAGCGAGCGCGCGAGGCTGGAGGCCGCCTCGGACGCGGCGCGGCGCGACGCCATGGACTACTACGCCATGTGGGCGCACCAGATCAAGACGCCCATCTCGGCCATGCAGCTGCTCTTGCAGCAGCCGGACGAGCCGGACAAGGCCGCGCTCACGGCCGAGCTCTTCCGTATAGAGCAGTACGTGGGCATGGTGCTCTCGTACCAGAAGCTCGAGGACGGCTCAACGGACTTCGTGCTGCGCAAGCGTCGCCTGGACGACATCGTGCGCGGCTGTGTGCGCAAGTACGCGCGCATGTTCATCTTGAAAAAGCTGCCGCTCGACTTCAGAGAGACGAATTTGACCGTGTACACGGACGAAAAGTGGCTCGCGTTCACTATAGAGCAGCTGCTGTCCAACGCGCTCAAGTACACGTCGAAGGGCGGCATCTCCATCTACGCCGAGGGCAAGTCGCTCGTCATAGAGGACACGGGCATAGGCATCGCTCCCGAGGACCTGCCGCGGCTCGGCGAGCGCGGCTTTACCGGCTACAACGGCCACGAGGACAAGAAGTCCACCGGCCTCGGCCTCTATCTGTGCAAGACCGTCTGCGAAAAGCTCGGCCACAGGCTGACCATAGAGTCCACGCCAGGCAAGGGCACAAGGACCCGGCTGTGGTTCGCCGACTCGACCATGCTCTACGACTGAAAGCACATTGTCCCCCGGCCGCCCGGCCGGGGGATACTTTATATATACGCGCTCGCCTGTGCGCGCACGCGCCGTCGGCACGCCGCGCAACCTTACATTTTTGTAAGGTTGATGTAAGGTAAATCAATGGCACGGCAAGTTGGGCTTTGGTATTATAAGAGCGTAATCCGACAGGAGGTAATTCACATGGCACTTCTCGAGGTCTCCGGACTCAAGAAAATATACACGACCCGCTTCGGCGGCGCGCAGGTGCAGGCGCTTTCGAACGTGACGTTCTCCGTCGCCGAGGGCGAGTACGTTGCAATAATGGGCGAGAGCGGCAGCGGCAAGACGACGCTTTTGAACATCCTCGCTGCACTCGACAAGCCGACCAGCGGCAGTGTGCTGCTCGACGGCAAGGACATAACGAAGATAAAAGAGAGCGACCTCGCCGCCTTCCGGCGCGACCGCCTCGGCTTCGTGTTCCAGGACTTCAACCTGCTCGACACGTTCTCGCTGCAGGACAACATTTTCCTCCCGCTCGTGCTCCAGGGCAAGAGCTACGAGGAGATGAGCGGCCGTATCGCCCCGCTCGCGAAGCGGCTCGGGATAAGCCAGCTTCTGAACAAATACCCCTACGAGGTCTCCGGCGGCGAGCAGCAGCGCGCCGCGGTCGCCAGGGCGCTTATCACGAACCCGCGCCTCGTCCTCGCCGACGAGCCCACCGGTGCGCTCGACTCCCGCGCAACCGAGGCGCTTTTGAACCTATTCGGCGAGATAAACGCCGAGGGCCAGACGATACTCATGGTCACGCACTCGGTCAAGGCCGCGGCTCACGCGGGCAGGGTGCTGTTTCTGCGCGACGGCGAGGTCTACCACCAGCTCTACCGCGGCGGGCAGACCGTGGAGGAGATGTTCGGCAGGATATCAGACACGCTGACGGTCATGACGCAGGGGGGCGAGCTCGATGCGTAAGCTGAGCTTTTACCCCAAACTCGCGGCCAGGAGCATAAAGAATAACCGCCGGTTCTACCTGCCCTACATCCTGACGGTTATAGGTACCTGCGCTGCGATGTATATCCTCTACGCGCTCTACTTCGACCCCGGGTTCAGCCAGCTCGGCGCGGGCACGTCGAACGGTCAGGCGTACGTCAGCATGTTCGTGACCATAGGCATCTTCCTCGTCACGGTGTTCTGCTTCATCTTCCTCATATACACGAACAGCTTCCTCATGAAGCGGCGCACGAAGGAGCTCGGCCTCTACAGCGTGCTCGGCATGGGCAAAAAGAACATCGCGGGCATCATGGTGTTCGAGAGCCTCTATATAGGCGTTATCGGCATAGTGCTCGGCCTCGCGCTCGGCATACTGCTGCACAAGCTCATGACGCTGCTGCTCTACTCGCTCATGCGCCTGCCGGCGCCCTTTGGCTTTTCCGTGCAGCCCGCCGCGATATTTAGCACTGCCGCGTTCTTCGGCGTGATGATTTTCCTCACGCTGCTATTAAACCTCTGGCGCGTCGGCCGCTCCAAGCCCGTGGAGCTCCTGCGCAGCGGCGCTGTCGGCGAAAAGGAGCCTAAGATAAACTGGCTGGTCGTAATAATCGGCGTACTTAGCCTAGGCGGCGGGTACTTCATCGCCGTCTGGGTGAACAATCCGCTGATCGCCATCGGCGTATACTTCATCGCCGTGTTCCTCGTCGTCATCGGCACCTACTGCCTGTTCACGAGCCTCTCCATAATGGCGCTCAAGGCGCTCAGGAAAAATAAGCGCTATTACTACAAAAGTAAGCACTTCATCTCCATCTCCGGCATGCTCTACCGCATGAAGCGCAACGGCGTCGGCCTTGCGAACATCTGCATCATCGCCACGATGGTCATGGTCATGATAAGCGGCACGCTATCGCTCTACCTCGGCTGCGACGAGATAGTGGACCTCAACACCCCGACGGACATCATCGTGCAGGCGCGGCACTACTTCTATCACTCCGAAGACGGTGAAGAGCGCGAGGTCATCGACCCCGACGCGCTGG
>CAYXVA010000178.1:0-4077 GCA_964467975.1 uncultured Oscillospiraceae bacterium
TACCTGTCCGGTCTCTGCGCACTTTTTGCACTTTACAAAAACCATGTTGAATCCGGAGTGCGCAGAGTGTAAAATGTACTGGGATAAAGCAAAGGAGGCGAAAGCCATGGGCGAATTCACCCGCGAATACCTCTCGCTGCTCTCGGAGAAGTACCCCAACGAGGCCGCCGTGTGCTCCGAGATTATCAATCTCGAGGCCATACTCGCGCTGCCCAAGGGCACCGAGCACTTCATAAGCGATTTGCACGGCGAATACGCGGCCGTGCGGCACATACTCAACAACTGCTCCGGCGTCATACTCGAGAAGGTGCGCCGCCTCCTTGAAGAGCGGCGCGGCGAGCACGCATGCCGGGCGCTCTGCTCGATAATCTACTACCCGCACGAGGAGCTCAACGCGCTGCGTGAGCGAAGCGAGCTCACGGACGAGCGCCTTCGCAACACGCTCGAGGACCTCTGCCTGCTCTCCGAGACGCTCTCGAGCAAGTACACCCGCGCGCACGTGCGCCGCCAGATGCCCTCCGGCTGGGAGTTCGTGCTCGACGAGCTGCTGCACATCCAGCGCGACGAGGACGCCAACCAGCACCGCTATCACGACACGATACTCGACAGCATCATCGCCACCGGCGCGGCCGAGAGCGTCATCGCCGCGCTCGCCGAGCTCATAAAGCGCCTCGCCGTCGACCGGCTGCATGTAGTCGGCGACATCTTCGACCGCGGCCCGGAACCCGCGGGGATAATCGAGCTGCTCATGCGCCAGCGGCACATAGACATACAGTGGGGCAACCACGACATACTCTGGCTCGGCGCGGCGGCGGGCTCGCCGGCATGTGTATTTACCGTGCTGCGGATAACCTGCGACTACGACAACGAGCTCACGCTCGAGCGGCGCTACGGCGTCTCCCTGCGCGCGCTCGCCGAGTTCTGTGAGCGCGTCTACGGCTCCGCCGACAAGAAAACGCGCAAGATGGCCCTCTCCGTCCTCGGCTTCAAGCTCGAAGGGCAGATAATAATGCGCCACCCCGGCTACGGCATGGACGACCGGCTCATGCTCAAGCGCATAAACTACTCCGACTGGACGGTCGCGCTCGACACCGGCGTCTATCCGCTCAACACCCGGAACCTGCCCACGATAGACCCCGCCGACCCGTACGCCCTCTCGCCGGAGGAGAAGGCCCTTGTGGCCGAGTACGTCGACGCCTTCGGCGAAAGCCAGCCGCTCAGGCGGCACCTCGACTTCATCTACCAGCGCGGCAGCACCTACCTCGTCTGCAACGGCAATCTGCTCTTCCACGGCTGCATCCCGCTCACGGACGACGGCAAGTTTGCTCGCGTGCGCCACGGCGGCAAGTGGTACTCCGGCAAGGCGCTCATGGACTACGCCGACGCCGTCGTCAAGAGCGCCTGGGTGCGCGGCGACGAGAGCGCGCTGGACATGATGTGGTACCTCTGGTGCGGGAATGACAGCCCGTTTTCCGGCCGCGTGTTCCACACCTTTGAGCGCGCGATGGTCGACGACGAGAGCACCTGGGCCGAGCCACGCAACCCATACTTCAAGTACTGGGACAACGAGGACACGGCGCGCATGATACTCGCCGAGTTCGGCCTCGACCCCGACACGGGCCACATCATAAACGGCCACACGCCCGTCAAGGCCAAAAAGGGCGAGAGCCCGGTCAAGGCCGGAGGCAAGCTCTTCGTCATTGACGGCGGCTTCTGCAAGGCGTATCAGAAAACCACCGGCATCGCCGGCTACACGCTGATATACAGCTCGCACGGCATCCGCCTCAAGAGCCACCGCCCCTTCGAGGGCGTCGCCAAGGTGCTCAGCGAGAACGCGGACATGGAGAGCGACTCCATCCCCATCGAATCCTTCCCGAAGCGGCGCTACATCGCCGACACCGACGAGGGCGAGGGGCTCCGCCGGAGGCTCACCGCGCTCAGGGAGCTCCTGGAGCTCTACCGCGCCGGAGAGCTGCCGCAGTATTGACTTTGTCAAAAGGACGCAAGGCAAAAGCGCCTTGCGTCCTTTTTCAGCCCTGTATCGACACCTCGTAGGCCACCTTTTCGACGGGCTTGCCGTCTATAATCTTTATGTATGGGCGGCTCTGTATCCGGCCCGTGAGCGCGAGACGGTCGCCGACCTGCAAAAGCGAATACTCCCTCGCACGCTGGCCCCAGCAGATGCACGGCAAATAGTCGCTTCTGCCGCAGCGGCGGTTGACGGCCAGCATGATGTCGCAAATCTCGCGGCCCATGGGCGTGAAGCGCTTGTTCGGCGTCTTGCAGAGCGTGCCGTCGAGAGTGACGGTGTTTATGTCCTCGCCGGACTCGAGCGAGAGCTCCTTGGCGAAAACGGTTATGACCAGCTTTGCGCCCTCGCCCCGCTTATTGTTAAAGCTGCGCAGCTCGCCGGTCACGCGTATGTTGTCCGCTTCGCGCACCTCGACGCTCTCGAGCAGCGACTCGCGGGCTATGACGTTTATGGTGTCCGCCGTGCCGGAGAGGCGGCGCGTCTCGACTGGGAAAATGAAAAAGCGCTCGCCGCGGCTCAGGTGCGAAAACCTGGGCGCGGCGGCGAGAACGCCCCTGAGTACGGCGTGGTTTCTGGTGACAGACTCGTTCATTGCATTTCCTCCGTATCGTTTGGCTCCGGGGCGGACGCGCCGCGCCCCGCTGGTGTTATACCTTATTCCCGTTCACGCTTGTATATTCCTGAGGAATATAGTATAATGAGACCAATATTGTAATAAGGGGTTGCGCTTTATGGAGCTTTCCGAAATACTGTCCCGCTGTGACCACACATTGCTGTCCGTCACGGCCACCAGCGAAGAGATAAAGAACCTCTGCGACGAGGCCATTGAGTACGGCTGCGCGAGCGTCTGCATCCCCGCCTGCCACGTCAAGGGCGCGAAGAACTACGTCGGCGAGCAGATGAAGATTTGCACCGTGATAGGCTTCCCGAACGGCTATTCCACCACCGAGAGCAAGGCCTTTGAGGCCGCCGACGCCGTCGAGAACGGCGCGGACGAGATAGACATGGTCGCCAACATCGCCATGGCAAAGGACGGCTACTGGGACGGCGTACTCGAGGACATGAAGGCCGTGCGCCGTGCCACCGAGGGCAAAATCCTCAAGGTCATAATCGAGTGCTGCCTGCTCACTGAGGCTGAGAAGCTCGAGATGTGCCGCGCCGTCACGGAGTCCGGCGCGGACTTCATCAAGACCAGCACCGGCTTCTCCACCGGCGGGGCCACCTTCGACGACGTCGCGCTGCTGCGCGCCAACGTCGGCAAGGACGTGAAGGTCAAGGCCGCCGGCGGGATAAAGTCCATCGCCGACGCGGAGAAGTTCGTCGAGCTCGGCGCGGACAGGCTCGGCACCAGCCGCCTCGTCAAACTCGCGCGCGAGCTGGAAAACAAGTGATGAACCGCCGCAAACGCGTCACCTACAAGCCCAGCGGCGCGAGCCGCGTTGGCGCGGTTATCAACATGGTCGTGGGCCTCGTCTTTATTGTGATAGGCTTCACGCTGATAATGCCCGTCTCCGTCGCCTTCGGTGTGATATGGTGCCTCATCTGCGCCGCCATGGTTATTACCAGCGGCTACCTCGCCTTCGGCGGCGCCAAGCACGTCAGCCCCGAGGTCTACATTGAGGACGAGGAGGTCACCTCCGCGCAGCCCGGCGCCGAAAACCCGCCCGAGAGCGACGGCGGCATAGAGCAGCGCCTCGAGCGCCTGAACTCCCTGCGCGAAAAGGGCCTGATAACCGAAGCCGAGTACGAGAAGAAGCACCAGGACATCTTAGACGAGTTGTAAAATAAAAAAGGGCTCCCCCACGAGGGGTGAACCGAACCAGTAAAAACGGACAATAGACAAAACACCCCCTGATGTAGGAAAATAGACTACGTCAGGGGGTATTGCTATGGCGAAACGGAATTATACACATGTGCAGGCATTGCAGCCGGGAAATAGAGGCAATGCTGGTGGTAAAAGGGCTGCTGAAGCGACAGAGAAAGAAGCTGCAAAAGCTCGAGGCCGGGATTGTGCCCCGGCCCAAGGGACGGCCGAGGAAAGGCGC
>CAYXVA010000179.1:0-3044 GCA_964467975.1 uncultured Oscillospiraceae bacterium
CGCGCGCACGTCGGCCATTGCCGCGTCTATGCCCATGACCACGCTGTTGGACTTGGGCGCGGTGGCGAGCAGTATCGCCGCCTGGGCCAGGGGCAGCTTTGCCTCTGGCAACCCGAGCTGCAGCGCGCTGTCGCAGCACGCCTTGACGATGCTCGCCGCCTGAGGGTAAGCCATGCCTATGTCCTCGCTCGCAGAGCACAGCAGGCGGCGTATCGCGCCAATCAAATCGCCCGCCTCGAGCAGCCGCGCAAGATAGTGCAGCGCCGCGTCCGGGTCCGAGCCGCGCAGTGACTTCATGAGCGCGCTCACGGCGTCGTAGTGCTCGTCGCCCTCGCGGTCATAGCGCATGGCGCTCCGCGCCGTGGCGTCGGAGGCGTCCTTAAGCGTGAGAGTCACCTTGCCGTCGGCTCTCGGCGCGGCGGCAAAGAGCAGCTCCACGCCGTTTATCGCCTTGCGCACGTCGCCGCCGCAGCTTTGCGCGAGCTTTTCTTCTACGCCGCTCTCGCACTCGTAGGCTATGCCCTCGAGCGCGGCGGCCTTGTCCATCGCGCGGCGCACGGCAGGCAGCACGTCCTCGGGCGTGACGGGCTTGAACTCAAAAACCGTGCTCCGGCTCAGGAGCGCGTTATACACATAGAAGTACGGGTTCTCGGTCGTGGACGCGATGAGCGTTATCCGCCCGTCCTCGATGAACTCCAGTAGGCTCTGCTGCTGCTTTTTGTTGAAATACTGTATCTCGTCGAGGTAGAGCAGCACGCCGCCGGGCGTGAGCAGCGTGTCGAGCTCACCGATTATGCTCTTTATGTCGGAGAGCGAGGCGTTTGTGGCGTTCAGGCGGCGCAGAGTGCGGTCCGTGCGTCGCGCGATGATGTTGGCCACCGTGGTCTTGCCCGTGCCGGACGGGCCGTAAAAGACCATGTTGGGTATGTTCCCGGACTCTATGACGCGGCGGAGCAGCCCGTCCGGGCCCAGTATGTGCTTCTGCCCGACGACCTTGTCGAGGTCCCGGGGGCGTATCTCATCGGCAAGCGGTCTCACGTTGAATAACCTCCATAGGCGTTGAAAAGCGGCCCAACGCGTGGTAAAATGGCGAAAAAACAAAGTTGGTGATGTACTTTGCGAACGCACGAACAGGTGCTTGAAATTGTGCGCTGCCTAGAGGACGAGTACCCCTCGGCCATGTGCACGCTCGACTACGAGAAGGACTATGAGCTGCTCTTCTCCGTCCGCCTCGCCGCGCAGTGCACGGACGAGCGCGTGAACAAGATAACCCCCGCGCTCTTTGAGCTCTTCCCCACCCTGAAGGACTTCGCCGAGGCGGACGTCACGGAGGTGGAGCAGTACGTGAAGCCCTGCGGCTTTTATCACACGAAGGCGCGGGACATCGTCGAGTGCGCGAAGATACTGCTCATAGAGCACGGCGGCAAGGTGCCCGGCACGATGGAGGAGCTCTTAAAGCTCCCCGGCGTGGGCCGCAAGACGGCGAACCTTATCCTCGGCGACGTATTCCACGCCCCCGGCGCGGTCGTCGTGGACACGCACTGCATCCGGCTTTCCAACCGCATGGGCCTCGTCGACAACGTCAAGGACCCGGCGAAGATAGAGCCGCTGCTCCGCGAGCAGCTCCCACCGGAGAAGAGCTCTGACTTCTGCCACCGGCTGGTGCTCCACGGCCGGGCCGTGTGCACGGCGAGGAAGCCCGAGTGCGAGCGCTGCTGCGTCCGGCACGTGTGCCAGACGGCGGCGGGTTAATAGTTGTTTGAAATGGCTATGCCCACGACTTCGCCGCAGACGTGCAGCTCGTTTTCCGGCCTTATGATTATCGGGGCGTAGTCGCGGTTCGAGGATATGAGCATGACGCCGACGCTGTTTATGCGCAGGCGCTTGCAGTAGGCCTGGCCGCAGTAGACGAATATGCCTATCTTGCCCGAGTCGAGCGTCTCGCAGCCGTGCACCCACACGACGCTGCCGTTGGGTATGTCCGGCTCCATGCTGTCCCCGGCTATGCGCACGGCGAAGTCGGCGCGGTCGGGCGCGTCGGACGCATCTATCGGCACATAGCTCTCGCCGTCGAGGAACTGACCCGTGCCCGCGCTGGCCGCGAGGTCATAGAGCGGCAGAGTCGCCCGCTCCGGCCCGGAGTACAACCCGCTGGCCTCGAGGACGTGTATGTACTCGTTTACAAGTCTGCGCCCGTCCTCGTTGAGCCTGGAGGTGACGCCGCGTCTCGTGAACGTGCCCATGACGTCGGTCACGTCGTATATCTCGCACAGCGCCAGGAACTGGGCCGCGTTGGGCATGGTCATGTCCTTCTCCCATTTGCTCACGCCCGCCGGCTGTATTTCAAACCCCTTCTCCGCAAGCAGCTCGGCGACACGGCTCTGGGTGTAGCCCGATGTACGGCGGAGCTTCGTCAATGTCGCACCAAGAGATTTATTCACGCGTTTCATCTCCTTTCAAGAAAATTATACTCTGCCCGAGCGTGCTTTTCAAGCACTATTTCAAGGAGGAATACGCATGACGCGCGAGCTCCCGGTCCGGCCGTCCGGCGTCTGAAACTTGTTGAAAAACCGCCCGGCGAGGTGCTGGGCAAAAACAATAAAAAACACATTGGGAGGATTCTATTATGCGCTATGAGATACGCGGCGGCGAGTTCCCGGTCGTTATTTGCAGCCTGGACGACGGCGAGGCCATGATAACCGAGCGCGGCTCCATGGTCTGGCAGACACCAAACATCTCCATGGAGACCCGTGGCGGAGGTGTCGGCAAGATGTTCGCGCAGGCCTTCTCCGGCGACAGCATGTTCCAGAACATCTACACCGCCCGGGGCGGCGGCGTAATCGCCTTCGGCACGAGCTTCCCCGGCCGGATACTGCCGATGGAAATTGGCCCGGGGCGCGAAATAATCATGCAAAAGCGCAGCTTCCTGGCCAGCACACAGGGCGTGAACCTTGAGATCGTGTTCAACAAAAAGCTGGGCACGGGCCTCTTCGGCGGCGAGGGATTGTTCAACACCCTGCTCACCGGCCCGGGCAAAATCTGGC
>CAYXVA010000179.1:3054-4070 GCA_964467975.1 uncultured Oscillospiraceae bacterium
GGCGAGGGCTTCATCATGCAGCGCCTCACCGGAAACGGCCTGGCCTTTGTGGAAATAGACGGCGATGTCTTTGAGATGGAGCTCGCCAGCGGTGAGGAGCTCATCGCCGACACCGGCAACGTGGCCGGATTTGAAGCCAGCGTAAAGATGGACATACGCCAGGTGCCCGGCCTCAAGAACAAGCTGCTCGGCGGCGAGGGATTGTTCAACACCCTGCTCACCGGCCCGGGCAAAATCTGGCTCCAGACCATGCCTATATCCGGCCTGGCCTCTGCGCTCAGGCCATACTTCCCGACCGGCAACGGCTAAAGCATCACTTGCGGCGCATGTACGATATATTCATAAATATTTGCATAAATACACAAAGCAAATCCTCATTCCCGTCACATCGCACATTCCAAAGCAGCGTGTGTCGGGCAAATTGTCAAGGGTGACAAAAGTAAAATTTCTTCTTGCATAATTATTCAATTGGCGCTATAATCTACGCATAAACCAAAAACAACAACGCATATTGGAGGCAATATCATGAATAAATCGGACATCAAGAAAGTCGTGCTCGCGTACTCCGGCGGCCTGGACACTTCCATAATCATCCCCTGGCTCAAGGAGAACTACAACAACTGCGAAGTTATCGCCGTCTCCGGCAACGTCGGCCAGGCCGACGAGCTCGAGGGACTTGAGGAGAAGGCGCTCAAGACCGGCGCGAGCAAGCTCTACGTCGAGGACATCACCGACGAGTTCGTGGACGACTTCGTGATCCCGGCGATGAAGGCCGGCGCGAAGTACGAGGACTACCTGCTCGGCACCTCCCTGGCGCGCCCCCCGATAGCCAAGCGCCTCGCCGAGATAGCGATAAAGGAGGGTGCGGACGCAATATGCCACGGCTGCACTGGCAAGGGCAACGACCAGGTCAGGTTTGAGCTCACCTTGAAGCACTTTGTGCCCGACATGCCGATAATCGCCCCCTGGCGCGAGTGGAACATCAAGTCCCGCGAGGAGGAGATAGCCTACGCCGA
>CAYXVA010000180.1:0-1926 GCA_964467975.1 uncultured Oscillospiraceae bacterium
GTTGCTCTCGTCATAGCCCGCGAACGCCTTCAAAAAGCCCACGCAGCCGAGCTGGTACAGATCGTCCAAGTCCACGCCCCGGCCGAAAAAGCGCCGCGCCACGCTCCATATGAGGCCGGAATTTTCCGTCACCAGCCGCTCCGCGGCCTCGCGGTCGCCCTCTTTGGCCGAGCGCAGACAGCCGAGCGCCTCTTCAATCATGTGCGCTGCCGCGCCGGGCGATCTCGCGCTTCATCGTCACCGTCGTGCCCTTTCCCGGCTTGGAGCGCACGGTCAACTTGTCCATGAAGCTCTCCATTATCGTAAGGCCCATGCCGCTGCGCTCCTCGCCGCCCGTGGTGTACAGCGGTTCGCGGGCCTTTGCCACGTCCTCGATGCCACGGCCCGTGTCCTTGACCGAGATCTCCAGTGTGTCCTCGCCCAATATACGCAAACGCATGCTTATCTTCCCCAGGCTGTCCGGGTAGGCGTGGACGATGCAGTTTGTCACCGCCTCGCTCACCGCCGTCTTGATGTCACCCAGCTCGTCCATCGTCGGGTCGAGCTGGGCGGCAAAGGCCGCGGCCGCCGCACGGGCAAACCCCTCGTTCACGCTCTTGCTTGGAAAGTCAATTTTTATGTAGTTGGCCGCTTTCATCAGACGCTTCCTCCTATCACGGGTATTTTCCGCTCTATGCCGGAGGCCTCGAGCACCCTGAGAGGCTGCTTCGTCGGGTTGGCTATCGCCGCCCTGCCCCCGCTTGTGCGCATGCGCCGCTCCGTCTTGAGTATCAGCGCAAGCCCCGCCGAATCCATAAACGTCAGTCCCGACATGTCCAGCACCGCGTCGCGGGGCATGTACTCGTCCAACAGCCTGTCGATTGCGCCGAGTCCGTCGCGGGCACTGTGGTGGTCAAGCTCACCGGCCAGATGTATCGTCAGCCTGCCGGCGCCGTAATCCGCCGTTATCTTCACGTGCTTACCCTCCTTTTTTAGCTGTCACGCCTATTTTACGCGCAGCAGCGCGCGCACTTCGTCGAACGACGCAGTACGCGCGCATTTTTCGTCTTTTTCGTAATTCGCGAAAAATTTATTGATTATCGATAAATAATCCTTGCAATTCGATGTGCCATGTGCTATACTCGCCTCGAAAGGCGGTGTTGACCGTGAAGCAAAAGGAGCTTTCAATATGGCTGCGCGTGGTCCTCGGAGTGAGCGCGGCGTTCATACTATTCCTCTCGCTGCTGCTGATGCCGAAGCTGGGACAGCACGCAGTTGAGAATTACCCCGAGCTGGGGTATTTGTACTGGCCCTGCCTTGTCTTTTTCTGGGTGACTGCGGCGCTGGTGCTCGTATTCCTGGCCCTGGTCTGGAAGATCGCCGTGGAGATAGGCCGCGACAACAGCTTCTGCTATGAGAATGCGAAGCGTCTGCGGATATGCAGCAACCTGGCGCTCTGCGACGTGATACTCTACCTGATAGGCGGTTGCGTGCTCGGGGCCATGAACCTGCTGCAGCCCTCGCTCATAATTGCGGGCGTCGTTATCTGCTCCATCGGGGCGGCGATCGCGGTCTGCTGCGCGGCGCTCTCGCACCTAACGCGCAAGGCCGCGGACATGCAGAGCGAAAACGACCTGACGGTCTGAGGTGGAGCTATGATCAGGATTAACCTCGACGTCATGCTGGCTAGGCGCAAGATGAGTCTCACGGAGCTGAGTGAGCGCGTGGGGATAACGATGGCGAACCTCTCCGTGCTAAAGACGGGCAAGGCCAAAGCCGTGCGTTTCACGACGCTCGACGCGCTGTGCAAAGTGCTCGAGTGCCAGCCGGGGGACATTTTGGAGTACGTGGGCGATGAGTAAGGGCAGAAAACGTGCGCTCACCGCGCTCGCCGCGGCCATTGCGCTTGCGTTAGGGCTCTGCCTCGCCGGCTGCGCGTATTTTACA
>CAYXVA010000180.1:2026-4069 GCA_964467975.1 uncultured Oscillospiraceae bacterium
GAAGAAGCTGATAGCCGTCGAACTGATGGTAATCATCGTCGCCGTCTCGGCCTTCATCGGCGAGCGCTTTCCTTCCGGCACGCCACAGATACGCGTGGACGGCGAAGTGTACACGATTACAGGCGGCGCTTTCAGCACGATACCCACGGGCAGCGAGGAAATCGGCCCTCTGGAGGGCGTCAGCCATCACACCGTTGAGCGGCCCGTGGAGGACATGTGGGGCACGAACCTCGAGCCGAGGCACGCCGGCTGCCCACTATACAGGAGCGCCGGGTGCGGCGGCGTCATATACCTCTACGACTACGCGGGGTATTATCAGCGGTTTGTGAGGGATGGCGTGTGAGCGTCGGCGCATGTGAAAGCGGGCGCTCACACGCTCTCAGGGCGTGAGACGGGCGAGGCCGGCGGCGGCAACTGCCCGGAAATCTATCAGCCCGGCATCAGTCTTTAAAGGAGGACTCACATGGACACTGTCAATACCATGCGCTTCGCCGCACGCGACTGGCTCACGCTCGCGCTGGGGCTTGCGCTGGCGCTGCTCTGGCGGGAGGTGTTCTCGCTCGAGACGATGTTCGGCGGCGACGGGCCCGTTATCCCCGCGCTGGGCGCGGCCGTGTTCACATTTGCCGCGTGGGCGTCGGCCCTGCTCGCGATGGGAGAGCGCGCGAAGTGGACGAAGGCGAATATTTTCACCGCCGCATGCACACTCGCTCTCGCCGTGAGCTGCGCGTTTCAGCACGACGTCACCATCCGCATACTGAGCTTCTTCGTCATCCTAGCCGGGAGCGTAATGTGCTTCCTCTCGCTCGCGGGCGTGGGGTACTATGAGATAACTGAGCCGCGCGCGCTGACCGAAGGCGTCTGGGACGCTCTGCGCGGCATTTTCAAGAACTGGGGCAAGCCCTTCTCCGCCCTCACCGCGCTTGCGCCGGGCGACAAAAAGAATGTGGGCGGCGTGGCGCTCGGCCTGCTCATCGCCGTGCCGGTGCTTATCATAGTCGTGAGCGGCCTCTCCTCGGCCGACGCGGTGTTCGGCTCTATGTTCGATGGCCTGCTGGACTATTTTGCAGACCTCGACGTCGCCACGACGTTTGTCCGCATACTGTGGACAGCGCTGCTGACACTCGTTTTCTTCTCCGCGCTCTACTTCCTGCGCCACGAACCCCGCCGCGCCGAGGGCCAGGAGCCGCTCAATGGCCTGCCCGTCAGCGCGCATATCACGATTCTCGCGCTGCTTATAGTGGTCTGTGGCGTCTTTGCGGGCATACAGTTCCGCTATCTCTTCGGCGGCGCCGAGGCCGCGGCGATGTCCGGCGGCTGGGCGGAGTACGCACGCAGCGGCTTCTTTGCGCTGGTTAGAACGGCGTTTGTGGTCTGCATAGCGGCGCTGTTCTGCTCCCGGGCGAGCCGTGAGAGTGTGATTGCGCGCGTGCTCACGCTGGCGCTCGTGCTGCTGACCTTCGTCATGCTCGCCTCGGCGTCATACCGGCTGAGCCTGTACATCGCCGCGTACGGTCTGAGCGTCACGCGCGTGATGGCTGTGTGGGCGATCGCGGCGATCGGCGTCTGCCTTGCGCTCGTGGGAGTGAAGGCGTTGAAAGCCGGGTTCAGGTTCTGGCCCTGTGCGGCGGCGATTGTCCTTGCAATGTGGACGCTCTTGAGCTTTGTGCCGGTGAACGGCCTCGTCGCGAGCTACAATGTGGACGCCTACATCGACGGCCGGCTCGACCAGGTCGACGTGAACTATCTCTACGAACTCGGCCCCGAGGCCCTCGAGCCTCTGCGCGAGCTGCGCGCGAGAGGCCTTGAGTGGAACTTAGAGGGCTGGCCGGACGGGCATCTGGACACCGTTATACGCAACCTTGAAAACTACGAATCCCCCCACTGGACCGCCCGCCTGTTCGGCTGAGAACGCTGTTGACATACCGCTGAAAGTGAGGTAAAATATTTAAGCTCATAAGCCCCCGTACCTCACCAGGATAGAGGGTCCGCCTCCTAAGCGGTAGCTCGTTCGAATCCTTTTGAGCGGCATAATTGAATATT
>CAYXVA010000181.1:0-4063 GCA_964467975.1 uncultured Oscillospiraceae bacterium
TTGATGCCTCCAAAAAATGAACTGTTGTGTGAATGTGTTATTGATTATAACACAAGTTTGAGATATAATAAAGACGCAATAGCATAAATTTACCGCTTGCGAAGGAGTAATTTTTATGGCCTTAGTAACAACAAAAGAAATGTTCAGCAAAGCGTATGAGGGCGGCTACGCCATCGGTGCCTTCAACGTAAACAATATGGAGATCGTGCAGGGCATAACCGCCGCAGCAAACGAGCTGCGCGCCCCTCTGATTCTTCAGGTCTCCAAGGGCGCACGCGCCTATGCCAGCCACACCTATCTGATGAAGCTGGTCGAGGCCGCTGTGATTGAGACAGGGCTGCCCATAGCGCTCCACCTCGACCACGGCGACAGCTTCGAGCTGTGCAAGAGCTGCATCGACGGCGGCTTCACCTCCGTCATGATTGACGCTTCCAGCAAGCCCTTCGAGGAGAACATCGCCATCACGAAGCAGGTTGTCGAGTACGCGCACGACCACGGCGTCGTCGTCGAGGCTGAGCTCGGCACTCTCGCCGGCATTGAGGACGAGGTCAAGGTCGAGGCCGGAGAGGCCAGCTACACCCGCCCGGAAGAGGTCCAGGAGTTTGTCGAGCGCACCGGTTGCGACAGCCTCGCCATCGCCATCGGCACCAGCCACGGCGCATATAAATTCAAGCCCGGCACGAAGCCCCAGCTCCGCTTTGACGTGCTCGAGGCCGTCGAGAAGAATCTGCCCGGCTTCCCGATAGTTCTGCACGGCGCCTCCAGCGTGCCCCAGCAGTTCGTGGACGAGATCAACAAGTACGGCGGCAACATGCCCGGCGCCATCGGCGTCCCCGAGGATCAGCTGCGCCAGGCGGCCAAGAGCGCTGTCTGCAAGATAAACATCGACTCCGACCTCCGTCTCGCCATGACCGCCACTATCCGCAAGTATTTCGCCGAGCATCCGGCCGACTTTGACCCCAGGCAGTACCTCAAGCCTGCCCGCGAGGCCATCAAGCAGATGGTCGCGCACAAGATTGTCGACGTCCTCGGCTGCGACGGCAAGGCCGACTGATAAAATAAGGACCGCCTGGCATCCGTAGGTGCAGTGTTCGTCTCAAGAGCACATGCGACGGCTGCCGGGCGGCCTCAGACACATAATTAAGAAAACTTCACCCGACCATACGGAGGAGGGGTGCAATGAACTTCACTGAAATACTTGAAAAGGTAAGCGGCGACGGCACCTTAGTTGGGGGAAGGCTGGCTTCGGGCTCGCTGGGCCCGGCAATTGTCTTTGTCGCGCGCCTCGCCCTGTGTTGTATTGTCTTTGCGGTCGCCTTGTTGGTGGACTCAATCTCGGCGACCTGGGTCACCGTGCTGCTTGTGCTGTGCTCAATCGCGGGAGGATATGACATAGTTGCCGGCGGCGTCCTCGGGATTATGCGGGGCGATTACCTCAATCGCGGCGTGCTCGTTACGCTCGCGGTCGTGCTTGCCTTCATTTTTGGGGCTCAGATTGAGGGCTGCGCGCTGGTGCTGCTCTATCAGATTACGAGCATCTTTATCGACTACGCCATCGAACGCACCCGCCGCTCTGTGCTCGACACCGTTTATTGCGACACCGCCTATGCCAACCTCATTGGCGACGACCGCAAGGAAGTGACGGTTTCCGCCTCTTCACTGCAGCCGGGCGACCACATTGTAATCCGCGCCGGCGAAACCGTGCCATGCGATTGCATTGTCCTCGAGGGCAGCTCGCGCGTTGACCCGGCGCCGCTGGGCGACGAGTCCGGCGTCGTTAACGTGAAAGAGGGCGATGAGCTCTTCTCCGGCTGCGTCAACCTCAAGGACGAGCTCCACTGCGAGGTCTCCTCGGCTCAGAGCGACTCCACGGCCGCAAAGCTCTACAACCTTGTGCAGAGCGCGCCGGGCAGGGGAGAGGTGATTCCCGAGGCGCTGATTGGGCTCAGGAAATACTTTCCGGCATGTGTTACGGCGCTCGCTGTTCTAATTGCCGCGCTTTTGCCGATATTCCTCGACATCACAATTTCTGAGAGCGTCAGGCGCGCGACGATGTTCCTCATAATAGCGTCGCCGGTGTCCATGTTCGCCGCCATACCGGTTATTCGCCTCTGCTCAGGCTGCGGGGCAGCCAGGGCGGGCGTGCTCTTCGACAGCTGCGGGGCTATGGACGGCATGGCCGCCGCCGTCACCGCCGCGTTCAACGAGACCGGCACCCTCACCGAGGGCAAGCCGCGCGTAGTCTCCGTCAGTGCCGGCAGAATGGACAAGGAGACGCTCTTGAAAATCGCTGCCCACGCGCTGTCGTACTCAAACACTCCACAGTCGCGTTCCGTTATTGAGGCTTACGGCGGCCCGATATACATAGACCTCACCGAGAACTTCAACGAAGCCCCAGGCTACGGCGTGGAAGTCCGTGTCGACGGTATCCCGATACGCGTCGGCACTCGCGAGCTCATGCGTATCGGCCACGTGGATATACCCGACAGCGACCTCTTCATTGAGGACGGCGAGACCAGCCTGTATGTGGCAATCGCCAATGAGTACGCCGGCTGCATAGTCTTTAGCGACAGCATGCGCAAGGACGCAGCCGAGGGCATCGAGGAACTGCGGCACAGTGGCGTCGAGAACATAGTGATGTTCAGCGCCGATTCGCGTGACCGCGCCGCGAAGCTCGCCAGCGCCATGGGAATCACTGAGTACTATTCAGAGTGCTCGCCTGACAAGCTGCGCACTTCTGTTTCCTCACTCAAGCAGGGCTGCGCGCCCGGCCGTACGCTCATGTATGTGAGCAGGGGAGAGGACTTCGGCGGCTCGCACACCGCTGCCGATGTAGACGTGGCGATGTCCTGCACCGACGCACTGTCCATGCCTCAGAATTGCGACGTGATGGTTCTTGGCGGTAAGGTCGGCAAGTTGGCTACTGCGGTCGGCATTGCGCGCTATGCGAAGATGCTCTCCTACGCCACCGCAGGCGGCGCTGCGCTTGTCAAGCTGATACTGCTCATTTTGGCCGCCTTCGGTGCCAGCACGCTGTGGTTCACCGTTTTTATAGACGCAATTGCGGCTGTTGCCGCCGCCCTGGTGTCCATCCTGGCCTTCAGCGGCGAGCTCTACAAGTAAATGCTCAGAAAAACCGGAGCTGAAATAGCTCCGGTTTTGTTTTTGCAATCAAACAGCCGCAAGCGGTGGCTTGCGGCTGTTTGATTAAGTTTGCGGCATTACACGGTCAGCCAGCCGCCGTCGACGGCGATGGTCTGGCCGGTGGTGAAGGAGGAGGCGTCGGAAGCGAGGTAGATGCACAGTCCGTCCATCTCTCCGGTCTTGCCGGGACGGCCGAAGGAGCTGTAAACTTCGCATGTCTCCTTGAACTCGGGGGTGTCGATGTACTTCGCGGTCAGCTCGCTCGGGAAGTAGCCCGGGGCAATGCCGTTGACGGTGATGTTGTACTTGGCCCACTCGTTGGCGAGGCTGCGGGTCAGGTTCAGCAGGCCGCCCTTGGCAGCGCAGTAAGCGTTGGTGTTGTAGCCGATACGGCTGACGAAAGCGTGAATGGAAGCGACGTTGATTATCTTGCCGTACATCTGAGGCTTCATGGCGAGGCGGACAACTTCATGCATCAGCCAGAACGGGCCGTTAAGGTCGCTGTCGAGCACGAGCATCCAGTCCTCATAGCTGCACTCCTCGGCAACATTGCGGCAGGGGACGCCGGCGCTGTTGCACAGTATATCGATGTGCCCAAATTCTTTGAGAACATCCTCAACGGCGGTGGTGATGGTCTCGGGCTTGGTGAGGTCCATATAGTGAGCATAGGTCTTGACACCGTAGTCCTTGGCGATAGCGGCGGCGTTCTCCTCGAGACGGTCTACGCGGCGGGCAACCAGAGCCACGTCGGCGCCGGCGCTGGCGAGGGCGCGCGCAAACTGATATCCGAGGCCGGAGGAACCGCGGCGCAGATGGCTACTTTACCAGCGAGGTCAAACTTGTCGTACTTGAACATTGTTATTAACTCCTGTTACTATATATTTGCCCCTTGGTTTATGGCAGCCAGCCATAGGCATGG
>CAYXVA010000182.1:0-4055 GCA_964467975.1 uncultured Oscillospiraceae bacterium
GGGAGTACGCCAACGTTGTCGGCGAGGGCAAGCTCTCCGAGGACGACGACACCATGATCCCGATCAACTTCGGCGTGGGCGGTGAGGCCCACAAGGGCCTGTGCACCGGCTCTGAGAACTACTGGTGCGTCAATAAGAACGCGAGTGAAGAGGACATCCAGGCCACCCTCGACTTCATTTATTGGTGCGTAACGGACGAGACCGCGCTGCAGTGCATCACCGGCGGCGAGGGCGCTATGCCCAGCGGCGGCGCCGGCATGGGCTTCGCCATCCCGTTCAAGGATGCCCCCGAGAGCGCCAACCTCTTCGTCAAGATTGACGCCGAGATGACCGCCGAGGGCAAGACTCCCATCAGCTGGAACTTCACCACCATGCCCAGTGAGGAGTGGAAGAACGGCGTCGGCTCCGCGCTCTCCATCTACGCGGCCGATCAGACCGATGCAAACTGGGACAACGTTGTCAGCGCATTCGTTGACAACTGGGCTTCCGAGTACGCGCTGGCAAACGGCTGATTAATTCTCGCCTGACACAGAAAGCCAATGCTTTCCGGGGCCGCCGGACATCCGGCGGCCCCATGTTATAGGCGAACACAACGGGGTGGCTGCAAGTTTGCGCTGCTATTGTATATCGCCCCTCCCCGAGGGGCTGTCGGCGGGGGAGTTCCCCCCGCGCTCATGCTGCTTAGAAACCCCACCCGGCCCCGCCGGCGCTGGGCCGCCTCCCCAGGGGAGGGAGAAATATGGGGTTCAGGCCCCTGGGCCAGCAGCGCAAACTTGCTCACACCCCGCCGCACACACACCAAAGGGAGTGGTAAAAACGTGGAAAAAGCCATAAAAAAGTGGTGGCCGGTTTTCGTTTTGCCAACGCTGATAGCGTTCATAATCGGCTTCATAATCCCATTCATTCAGGGCGTCTATCTGGCCTTTTGCCAGTTTACGACCGTCCGCGACGCAACGTTCACCGGCCTGAGCAACTTTGTAAGGGCGCTGAGCGACTCTACCTTCACGCACGCGTTTTGGTACAACTGCGCCTTCGTTGTTGTCAGCACGCTGACCATCAACATCGGCGGCCTCGCCGTGGCGCTTATCCTCACGCGCGCCATACGCGGCACAAACGCCTTCCGCACAGTGTTCTTTATGCCGAACTTGATAGGCGGCATCGTCCTTGGCTATATCTGGCAGATACTGCTCAACTGCGCGCTCTCGTTGCTCGAGCAGCCGCTGCTCCGCCTGGACGCGACGGCGGGCTTCTGGGGCCTCGTCATACTCATGGCCTGGCAACAGATAGGCTACATGATGATTATCTACATAGCCGGATTGCAATCCATACCCGAGACGCTCATAGAGGCCGCGGAGATTGACGGCGCGACGCCGTGGCAGATTTTCTGGCGCGTCAAGCTGCCGAACCTCATGCCCAGCATCACGATATGCCTGTTCCTCACAATCACGAACAGCTTCAAGCTCTTCGACCAGAACATGGCCCTCACCGGCGGCGAGCCGCAGCACATGAGCGAACTGCTCGCCTACAATATTTACTACACGTTCTACGGCCGCTCCGGCCCGCAGTGGAAGGGCATAGGCCAGGCAAAGGCGGTCATATTCTGCATCATCGTCGTGGCCATTTCGCTCATACAGCTGCGCGCGACCCGCAGTAAGGAGGTGCAGCAGTAATGGTAAAGGCAAGAAAGGGCACAAACCGTTTCTGGAGCATCATCATGACCATTATCTGCGTGCTCTGGATGTACCCCATTTTCATGGTGCTCATGAACTCCCTCAAAGTGGAGACCGCTATCAGCACCGCAACGGCTTTCGAGCTGCCGAACAGCGAAACCTTCGCCGGGCTCGCAAACTATGAAAACGCCATCGGCACGCAGGGCTTCCTCTCCAGCTTGTTCTACACGCTGTTCATCACCGTGACGAGCGTATTCGCCATACTCATATTCTGCAGCATGTTCGCCTGGTACATCACCCGCGTGAACACCTGGGCCACAAAGGCGCTGTATCTGCTGTGCGCGTTTTCCATGGTCGTCCCCTTCCAGATGGTCATGTTCACGCTCTCAAGCATGGCCGACACGCTCAAGCTGAACACCCCCTGGGTGCTCTGGGTCATCTACCTCGGCTTCGGCGCGGGCCTCGCGGTGTTCATGTTCTGCGGCTTTATGAAGAGCGTGCCGATAGAGATAGAAGAGGCGGCCATGATAGACGGCTGCAACCCGTTGCAGACCTATTTCAAAGTCGTGTTCCCGCTGTTGCGTCCCACAATGGTGTCCGTCGCCATACTCGAGGCCATGTGGATTTGGAACGACTATCTGCTGCCCACGCTGATACTTGACGTAAACAAGTACAAGACCATCTCCATGCTGATACAGTTCTTCCGCGGCAGCTACGGCCGTGTGGAGATGGGCCCCATGATGGCGTGCATTATGCTTGCAATACTGCCCATTATAGTGGTATACTTGCTCGGCCAGAAGCATATCATCAAGGGCGTCCTCTCGGGCGCTGTGAAGGGGTAATTATATGCGGAAAAGTGGAATATTGCTGCCCATCTCGTCGCTGCCGAGCCGTTACGGCATAGGCACGCTTGGCGAGGAGGCGTACAGGTTTGCCGACTTCCTCGCTTTGTCGGGGCAAAGCGCCTGGCAGCTGCTCCCGCTGGGGCCCACAAGCTACGGGGATTCGCCATACTCGTCCTTTTCCGCCAATGCGGGCAACCCGTACTACATAGACCTCGACATGCTCGTGGCCGACGGGCTGCTCAAGCGAGATGAAGTTGAGAGCGTCGACTGGGGCGACGACCCCATGTACGTCGACTACGGCAAGATTTACGAGCACCGCTTCGACGTGCTGCAGCTCGCCACGGAGCGCGGCTGGGAGCGCGACGCGGATAAGCTCGCCGAGTTCATCGAAGCCAACCGCGGCTGGCTGCCTGACTACGCCCTGTTCATGGCCCTCAAGCGGCACTTCGGCATGGTGAGCTGGATAGAGTGGCCGGACGAGGACGCCAGGATGCGCGCCCCGGAAGCGCTGGAGAAGTACCGCCGCGAGCTCGACGGCGACATTAGGCTCTTCACGTATGCGCAGTACCTGTTTTTCGAGCAGTGGAACAAACTGCGCGAGTATGTGCACTCGCTGGGCATAGAGATCATCGGCGACATCCCCATATACGTCGCGCTGGACAGCGCCGACGTGTGGAGCGACCCGAAGAGCTTCCTCTTAGACGAGCGCAACGTGCCCACCGTCGTCGCGGGCGTCCCTCCCGACTACTTCTGCGCCGACGGCCAGCTCTGGGGCAACCCGATATACGACTGGGAGCGCATGAAGGCCGACGGCTACGGCTGGTGGATACGCCGCATCGAAGGCGCCAAGCGGCTCTACGACGTCATACGGATAGACCACTTCCGCGGCTTTGACAGCTACTGGGCCGTGCCCTACGGCGAGACGACCGCCATGAACGGCGAGTGGCACGCCGGCCCGGGTATCGGGCTCGTGGGCGTACTGCGCGACTGGTTCTACGACACACGCTTTATCGCCGAGGACCTGGGTTTCCTCACGCCTAGCGTCACGCAGCTTGTGAAGGATTCGGGCTTCCCGGGCATGAAGGTGCTCGAGTTCGCGTTCGACTCGCGCGAGCCGAGCGACTATCTGCCTCACACGTACACGCCAAACTGCGTATGCTACGTCGGCACGCACGACAACGAGACGGCCATGCAGTGGTGGAAGAAAATCTCCCGCGCCGACTCCACTTACGCGCGGCGCTACCTCGGCCTCAACGCCAACGAGGGGATAAATTGGGGCCTGATACGCGGCGGCATGTCCAGCGTGGCGGAGCTGTTCGTGGCCCAGATGCAGGACTACCTCGGCCTCGGCGCCGAGGCGCGCATAAACGAGCCGGGCACGCCCAGCGGCAACTGGCGCTGGCGGCTTGGGCCCGGCGAACTCACCGAGAAGCTCGAATACAAGATTTACGACTACACCAAGATGTACGGCAGGCTCAACCCCAGGAGCCCAGAGCCGAAAAAGCGCAAATGACAAAAAGCCCCCGGCAGCGCCGGGGGC
>CAYXVA010000183.1:0-4035 GCA_964467975.1 uncultured Oscillospiraceae bacterium
GCCCTGGCCATCTGAGAAACGCATCAAAGTCCGGCACGGGAAACCGTGCCGGACCGTTTTTTACCTGCGCGTCGCGTAAAACCGGCAACATTCCCCGCTTGCCCCGCCTTTTGCGCCAGGCTTTTGTTTATGCAGCGTGATTGACGCGGGACATACTTCGGTGGTATTATGTGTTATCAGAAAACACTGTAAAACCGTAAAGGAGAATTGCCATGCTTTTTGTCTGCTACCCCAAATGCTCCACCTGCGGCAAGGCCCGCACGTGGCTTGAAAATAACGGCTTTGACTTCACCGAGCGCGATATAAAGACGGACAACCCCACGGCGGAGGAACTGCGCGCCTGGCACGAGAAGAGCGGCCTTCCCTGGAAGCGATTTTTCAACACCAGCGGCCAGCTCTACCGCTCCATGGGCCTCTCCGGCAAGGTCGACGCGATGGCCGAGGACGAGATAGTCGCCCTGCTCGCGAGCGACGGCATGCTTGTCAAGCGCCCGATTCTGGTCACGGACAGCGCCGTGCTCGTCGGCTTCCGCGAGAAGGACTGGGCCGCCGCGCTCAAGTGAACCGCTATCCCTGGCTCGCGGCCTGCCTCGCGGGATTTCCCGGCGCGACGACGGACTACAAGGCCGAGTGGGGCTTTCTGCACTACCGCATCGGCGGGCGCATCTTCGCCATAACCTGCACTCCCGACGCGCGCTATAAGCGGCACGCAGAGCGGCCTCTTGTCACGCTCCGCTGCGACGGGCGCATGTGTGAGGCGCTGCGTGAGCAGTACGCGGACATCGTCCCCGGCTTCTACGCCGACCGGCGCTTTTGGATAAGCGTCTACCTCGACGGCTCGGTGCCGGAGGACACGCTCCGCGCGCCGTGCGCGCACTCCTACGACGAGGCTCTCAAGCGTCTGCCGAAGCGCGTACAGCGCGAAATTGCAAAGGAGAACCCGGATGAAAACACATGACCTCACACACCTCATAGCTCCCGATATCCTCGTCTGGCCCGGCACGCCGCAGCCCGTGCTAGCCGAGGGTAGCACTATGGAGCGCGACGGCTTCCGCGAGACGCGGCTCGAGATATTCTCCCACGTCGGCACGCACATGGACGCGCCCGCACACATGCTCCCCGGCGCAGCGCAGCTCGACGAGCTGGACGTCTCGGCCTTCATGGGCTCGGCCTGGGTGCTCGACGCGCACGGGTACGCGGGCAAAATCCCGCCCGAAGCGCTCGACGCCTTCCCCGGTGCGGACTTCCTGCTCGTCAGCACGGGCTGGGAAAAACACTGGAATACGGAGAAATATTTCGGCGCCTATCCCACGCTCGCGCCCGAGACGGTGCGGCGCGCGCTCGCCCTCGGCGTGAAGGGCATCGGCCTCGACACGATGGGCATAGACCCGATGGACGATACGGAGTATGTCAGCCACTTTCTCATGTTCCGCGCCGGACGGGTGATAGTTGAAAACCTGTGTAACCTCACCGCGCTGCGCGGCAAGCTCGTGAGCTTCGCCGCCCTGCCCCTTAAATACAAAAACGCCGACGGCGCACCTGTGCGCGCCGTGGCAACGGAAGAGTAGATATGACACTGCAAAAACTGACCGAACGAATCTCATACCTGCCCCAGCAAGCGGAGCGCGAGTACCCGATGCTGGCCTAAATCCGCGGCGAAAAGCACACCCTGGCAATCGACGCCGGGTATTCGACGACGCACGTCGCGCTTTTCTATTCCGCACTCTCGGAGGCCGGGCTGAAAGAGCCCGATTTCACCGTGCTCACGCACTGACACTGCGACCACAGCTTCGGCCTGCACGCGGTCAGCGGGCTCACGATAGCCTGTGAGCGCACCAACGAAAAGCTCAGGGAGCACGTTCTCAAGTCCGCCAAGCCCTTCTACCGTGAGTACATGATGGGCGACCCGTATTTCTCGCTCGAGTACGGCGAAAACGAACCTGTGCCCGCCGATATCGAGTTTGCGGACACGCTCACGCTGAACCTCGGCGGCGTTACGGCGCAGATATTTTGCGTCGTGTCGCCGCACACGGCCGACTCTGTCTGTATACACGTCCCCGAAGAGCGCGCTCTCTTCCTCGGCGACGCCATATACGGCGACTTCAACCGGGGCTGGTATCTGCCGAGCCACGCGCACCCGCACACGAGGCAGGAAATACTGAAATATCTGAACCGGAAGCTGGAACAAACGCGTCAAAAAGGCGCCGGTTGAGTTCGCCCGACGTAAAAAGGCAAAAAGCGGCGGCAAGGAGCACACACTCCAAGCCGCCGCTTTGCAGTTGGTTTAAACAGTCTCGCGCCCGGGGCGCGGGCGCGAGGACACATTATAATAATGTATATCGCTTAGAAAATCGGGACGACCGCGCCGTTGTAGGTGCTCTCGATAAACTCGCGGCAGGTCTCGCTGGTGAGCGCGGTGACGATGGCCTGGATCTTGGCGCTGTCCTTGTCCTCCGGGCGGCAGGCGACGATGTTCGCGTAGGTCTGCGCGGCGTCGGAATCCGCGTCCTCGCTGGCGAGGGCGTCGTCGCCGGTCAGGTCGGCCTGGAGGGCGTAGTTGCCGTTGATGATGCCGAAGGCCACGTCGGGCAGGATGTGCGGGATGTTCTCTGCGTTCATCTCGGTGATCTGGAGGTTCAGCGGGTTGTCGACGACGTCCTGCCCGGTGGCGTTGGTGCTCGCGTCGGTGCCGTCGGCGAGGGTGATGTAGCGGAGGTCCTGGAGCAGGAGCAGCGCGCGGGTCTCGTTGGAACCGTCGTTCGGGATGGCGATGGTGTCGCCCTCGGCGAGCTCGTCGAGGCTGCTCTTGCTGCCCGGGTAGATGCCCATGGGCTCGTAGTGTATCGCGCCGGCAGAGACGAGGTCGGTGCCGCGCTCGGCGTTGAAGGTGATAAGGTAAGGCTCGTGCTGGAAGTAGTTGGCGTCAAGGTCGCCGTCGGCGAGGGCGGTGTTGGGCTGGACGTAGTCGTTGAATATCACGACGTCGAGCTCATAACCGAGCGCCTCGAGCTCGCCGCGCACGGCCTCGAGTACCTCGGCGTGCGGGGTGGAGGATGCGCCGACGGTGAGCTTCTCGAGCTCGCCGCTGCCGGTGGTTTCGGCGGAGGGCTCTGTTGCGGGGTCGGTGGCCGCCGAGCCGGAGTCGGTACCGCAGCCGGCCAGCAGGCCGATGCAGAGGATGGCACTGAGCGCCAGTGCAAGAATCTTTTTCATGTTTTTGTCTCCTTTTCCTTGAATGATTGTATGTATATTTGGTTTTGACGTGGATTATCCTGACTCACTTTATTCTCTTGTCGGTCAGCCGCGCGCCGCGGGTGCCGGACTCCTGGAGCGCCTGAACGAGCAGGACGTTCACGATTATCATGACGAACATGACCATGAAGTCGTAGCGCTGATAGCCGTAGTTTATCGCCACGGAGCCGAGGCCGCCGCCGCCGAAGCAGCCGGCCATTGCGCTGTAGCCGAGTATCGTGGTCGCGGAGACCGCCGCGCCGTTTAGGAGGCTGGGCTTCGCCTCGGGCAGGAGCACTTTCGTGATAATCTGCCAGTTGCTCGCGCCCATGGCCTGGCTGGCCTCGACGACGCCCCGGTCGACCTCCTTCGCGCTCTGCTCGACCATGCGCGCCACGAACGGGAACGCGGATATCACCAGCGGGACTATAGCCGCCTCGGAACCTATCGCGCGGCCCACGATAAGGCGGGTGAGCGGCGTCACGAAGAAGAGCAAAATTACGAACGGGATGCTCCTCAGGAAATTCACCACCGCGCCGAGCACCATGTTGAGCGCGCGCATGGGGTGGATGCCGTCCTTGGCCGTGACCACGAGCACGAAGCCGAGCGGCAGGCCAATCACGTAGGCCAGCGCAGTCGAGCCTATCGTCATGTATATGCTCTCCCAGAGCGCCTCGGGGACGAGCGAAAGTATCTGCGAAAAGCTCATTTCACTGCACCTCCTTCGTGTAGCTTATGCCCTGGTCGTGGAGCCAGCGCTTCATTTTGTCGGCCGTCTCTGCGTCGCTCGGCAGCTGCAGCACC
>CAYXVA010000184.1:0-3994 GCA_964467975.1 uncultured Oscillospiraceae bacterium
TCGGTGAGCTTGCCGAGGCGGTCGCGGGAGAGCTGGTCGTCCTCCTTCTTGAGGGCCATCTCCTCGATCTCCTGCTGCATTATCTTGCGGCGGATGTCGTCGAGCTCGCTCGGCATGGAGTCTATCTCCGTGCGAATCATGGCGCAGGCCTCGTCGACGAGGTCTATGGCCTTGTCGGGCAGGAAGCGGTCGGTGATGTAGCGGTCGGAGAGCGTCGCGGCGGCGACCAGGGCGTTATCGTGTATGCGCACGCCGTGGAAAATCTCATAGCGCTCCTTGAGGCCGCGCAGGATGCTTATGGTGTCCTCGACGGTCGGCTCGGCGACCATGACGGGCTGGAAGCGGCGCTCGAGCGCGGCGTCCTTTTCGATGTACTTGCGGTACTCGTCGAGCGTGGTCGCGCCGATGCAGTGCAGCTCGCCGCGCGCCAGCATGGGTTTTAAGAGGTTGCCCGCGTCCATGCTGCCCTCGGTCTTGCCCGCGCCGACGATCGTGTGCAGCTCGTCGATGAAGAGTATTATCTTGCCCTCGCTCTTCTTTATCTCCTCGAGCACGGCTTTGAGGCGCTCCTCAAACTCGCCGCGGTACTTTGCGCCCGCGATAAGCGCGCCCATGTCGAGGGAGAATATCGTCTTGTCCTTCAGCCCGTCCGGCACGTCGCCGCGCACTATGCGCTGCGCGAGCCCCTCGGCTATGGCGGTCTTGCCGACGCCCGGCTCGCCTATCAGGACGGGGTTGTTCTTCGTCTTGCGCGAGAGTATCCGTATAACGTTCCTTATCTCCGCGTCGCGGCCTATGACGGGGTCGAGCTCGTTGTTCTTTGCGCGCTGCACCAGGTCTGTGCCGTATTTGCCCAGCGCGTCGTAGGTGCTCTCGGGGTCGTCCGACGTGACCGGGCCGCTCTTGACCTTCGCGAGCTCGCGGTTGAACGCGTCGCGGGTGACGCCGTGGTCGGAGAGTGTGCGCCGCACGGCGGCGCTGCCCTCGGAGAACACGCCGAGCATCACGTGCTCGACGCTGACATAGTCGTCGCCCATCTTCTCCGCGGCCTTCTCGGCGAAGCGCAGTATCTTGTTCAGCTCCGGCGAGGCGTACACTTCGCCGCTGCCGCCGGAGATGCGGGGCAGCTTGCGTATCTCGGTGTCCAGCTCGGCGAGCATGGCGTCGCAGTCGGCGCCGATGCGGCCCAGCAGCGTGCCTATGAGCCCGCCGTCCTGGTCGATAAGGGCGTAGAGCAAATGCTCGCTCGTCAGGTACTGGTTGCCGTTTTCCTGCGCCATGGCCTGCGCGGTATTTATGGTTTCAATCGTCTTTTTCGTGTATTTTTCAGCGTTCATCTTAATTTCACCTCATTTACGAGGACGGTACTCCTCAAATATACAGCTTCCTGCGGCTCAAATCCGCATAATACTCGCTCTGGACGTCGTTCTGGTCGTAGCGGCCGGAGAGCCAGCCCTTCATGAGCCTGTCGAAGAGCTTGATGTAGTCGCTCAGCGCCTCGGCCACGTCGTCCGCCGTCACGTCGCGCCCCGTGGGCACGGCGATGGTGCGCACGAACTTGCCGTCGTAGAGCGCGTAGTCGAGCTCGCCGCTCAGCAGCGGCGCGAGGAATTTGTCCTCCGTGTGCTTCCACAGCCTGAAGAACTGCGTCATCGCCTCGATAAGCGCCGCGCTCTGAGTGCGGAACACCACGCTCAGCTCGCCCAGCGGCCCGTCCGTGGAGCGGAAAAGCTGCACCTCGTACTTCACCGTGGGCCGGTACTTGTACTCCAGGCTGGATTTCAGCGACATCGTCAGCGCGCGCGGCGAGAAGAAGGGCACCAGCTCGCGGCTGGGGGCCAGCATCTGCTCAACCGCCCGGAAAATGTCGTTTATGCGCCGCTCCGGCGTCGTAATAGAGACGTAATCGGCCAAAATCTGATTTATAAGGCTCGACCTGTTCGTTCCCAGCGAATGCGCCAGCTCGTCAACAGCCCGCACCACATCGTCGCTCAGCATGAGACTGTACAGCGTCTTTTTCATATGTCCACCGCCTCTTGAAAAGTAGTCAATTTAATCAAGGAGGACGCCCGCCCTCCTTTACAATGTAAAGTATATCACCGCGTGGAAATTTTGTCAACAAATTTATATAAATTTAAATGCAAATTATTTGTGAACGGCTGCGAAAGTTGTGCCTGCGCCCTCGTTAGAGTTTGGCGGGGACACAAGATTTATGCGCGCGGTCTGCGCGCGGCAATCGTGACTATGATTTAGCTTGCAAACGACAGCGCCGTGTCGTATAATGGACACGTACAACGGGGAGCCGGAAAGGCGCGCAGCGCCTTGCAGGGCTGAGAGGAGGCACGGGCCTCGACCCATTGACCTGATTTGGATAATGCCAACGTAGGGAAATATTGCAGCGCACGCCGCGAAAATGCCTTATTTGGCTTTTTCAGCGGCGTTTTGCCTTTTTAAGGAGGGGCTTCCACATGAAGATAAAACCCGGCGAGCTCAAGCTCTATGCCGTAACCTACCGCACCTGGGCGCACGACTCCGACGGCGTGCTCGTCCAGGTCGAGGCCGCGATAAAGGGCGGGGCGACCTTTGTGCAAGTGCGCGAAAAGATGCTCCCGCCGCGTGAATTCCTGAGCGAAGCGCGGTGGGTGGTGGACTTGTGCCACAAGCACGGCGTGCGGTGCGTGATAAACGACAACGTCGACGTCGCGCTGCTCTCGGGCGCGGACGGCGCACACTGTGGACGAGGCCGTGGCGGCCGAAGCGGCCGGTGCGGACTACTTAGGCTCCGGCGCGGCCTTCCCGACGGATACGAAGGACGTCTCAGGGCACTATGTCACGCCCGAGGAGTACGCCGTCATAACCGGAGCGGTAAAAATCCCCGTCGTGGCGATAGGCGGGATTACCCGCGGCAACGTCTCCGAGCTCTTCGGGCGCGGCCTTGCAGGCGTCGCGGTGGTCAGCGCGCTCTTCGCCCAGCCGGACGTGGAGGCTGCGGCGCGCGAGATGCGCGCGCTGTGTGAAAAGCTCTGATGCCCCGCACGCTCGTGGCCGCGGAAAGCCCCGGAATTCGGGACTTTCCTAACGGTCGAGCGGCAAAATCGGGCAAAACCGTTGACATTGCGCCTCCCCTGGCGATATGCTTCGCACAGACCTGCAGGCAACCGAAGGGAGGCCGACTGAATTGTCAGACGAAATTAAAAAATCCTTTGGGGAGTTCATCACCCAGCGGCGAAAAGCGCTCGGCATGACCCAGCGCGAGTTTGCCGACAAGCTCTTTGTGACGGGTTCCGCCGTCAGTAAATGGGAGCGCGGCATGAGCTGTCCCGACATCACGCTCATACGCGACATCTGCGAGATCCTCGGCGTCAGCGAGCACGAGCTGCTGACTGCGAGCGAGGACGTGGAGGCGCGCTCGGCCGAAAAGCTCGCGGCGCGCTACCCGCCGCATGGCGCGCAACTATAAGATAGCGCAGTACGTGCTCTACGGCGGCACGGCCGCAATCTGCCTCGCGTGCGACCTCGCGGGCGGGGGAGGGCTTAACTGGTCGCTCGTCGTCCTCGCCGTGCTGCTGTGCGCGGCGAGCCTGACGCTGCTGCCTGCGCTCGCGCCCGAGCGCATGGGCGGCGTGTGGTCGGCGGGAGGCTTCACGGCCTCGCTGCTTGTCCTCTACGCCGTCGCCTGTCTCGTCTACGGCGGGGACTGGTTCGCGCCCGCCGCGTGCTGGACGCTGCTCTCGCTCGGCGTCACAGTCCTGCCCTACGTGCTCCGGCGTTTGCCGCTGCCGGCGCAGTTTGCCGGGCGCAAGGCGTCGTTTACCTCGGCGTGAACACGCTTTTGCTGCTCGCGCTACTGGGCGAGGAGTGCATTCGCACGCATGGCAGCTGGTTTTTGAACGCCGCGCTCGGCACGCTCTTCGGGCTCTGGCTCGTGTTCGGCGCGTACGTCGTGCGGCACTTGCCGCTGCCCAGGGCGCTTGCAAAGCGCAAATCGCTGCTC
>CAYXVA010000185.1:0-3965 GCA_964467975.1 uncultured Oscillospiraceae bacterium
GTTTACCACTTCGGCATCCTGCACACAAGTGCCCGGTTTTAAAACGGACTCTAGTATTTGCATACCACGGCGGCACTATTCGCGCTCACTCTTCGCCGAAAACGAGCTTGTCCACTCCTGGAAACTCCGACTCTTTGAAGTGAGCGTCGGTGTTCACTATGTCGAGCCTGAGCACGCAGTGCGTGCCTATAACGGCCGACCAGACCATGCCACCCGAGGCGAAGCCGGTGACGCGGCCGAATAGACTGTGGTTGGGGTTGGCGCTGCCACACGATGGGTTTGCTATAGTTGCGCGAAGGTCGGCCGTGTACTTTCCGTCTTTGCGTGCCAGGACGCCCTTAATAGAGGTCAGCTCACAGTCAATACCGGCGTAGGTCTCGCCGTACTCAGCCCTGTCCCTTGTATCGAAGTGGGTCAATACGGCGTCGCTAGCAGCGCCGTAGCCGTCAACAAAGACGAAGCCGATATCCTCAAGCCTCCGCAAGCTCGCAAAGCCTGGTCACAAGCTCTTCGCCTATGTCCAGATGCGCGACTATCGTGTCCCCCGTTCTGCGGTAGTCCATAACTGCGCTGTCAGCTCCGGAGCTCTCAGGCCTCCGGAGCTGTTTCGGCGGTCTCGGTGGCCGTGGGCGCGTTTTTCTTGTCTATGAACGCCTCGGCGCGGTCGATGAGCTGCGGGACAAGGTCTATTACGCGGTCCAGCGTAGTCATCGCAGGCGGCTGGATGTTCAGCATGCGCACCACGCCGTCCTTGACTACCAGGAAGCCGATGGGGTCGATGCGTATACCCGCGCCGCTGCCTCCGACACAGCCGTCGCGCTGCTTGACAAGGTCGCCGCCGCCCCCGGCAAAGCCCACGCTCACGCGCGAGACCGGCACGAGCGTCACGCCGTCGGGCGTAGTCACCGGGTCTCCGACGACGGTGTTCGCGTCGACCATCTCTTTAATTTTGGCTATGCTCTGTTTCAGAAACTCGGCCATCGGGGTCTGCATCTGTTCCATCTTTTTCCTTCCTTTCCTTGGCGGCGTCCTTGGCGGCCTTGGCCGCATGTCGTTTGATTTTCAGGAAGCCGACGCCGGCCACGGCGGCAACGGCTATAATGCGCGCGAGGCTTATTGTGATTGTCATTCCGGCCTCCACGTCGTACTTACTGCTTGAAAAGTCGATGCCGGTCTGCACGTCGCTCTTTTTAACGTTCAAGCCGTACCCGGCGGCGCTGCCCACAGTTGCTATAGCGCTGTTGATTGTGCCATAGGCCATGACCGCGCTGTATGGGTCGTCGCCGCCGACAGTGATGTGCAGGACAAAGCGGTTTACCGTCAGCTTGCGCTTAAAGCGCGAGAGGGTGTTCAGCGCGAGGCGCAGAAGGTCGGGCAGCATCTCCTTCGTGATGAGCGGAGGCTTTGGTTTCTTCTCCTTCGCGGGCTTGTCCTCTGCGGGGGGCTTTTCCTCTTTTTGCTTTTTCGGCTTCGAACGCTTTGACGGCTTTTCGGGGCGCGGATAGAGCGGCACGTCGAAGCACATGACGCGCGCCGCCAGCCTGAAGAGCCCGGCGGAGTAGTCCGCCGAGACGCCGAGCGGCGTAAAGAGCAGCAAGAGCAGTATTGCCACAATTACAGCAAGTATTATCCACCCAAACAGGTACATCACCCCCAGCGGCTTTCAGCCGGTTGTATTTCCTTATCTACTTTGCGCCTTCGGCGCTTGTATCCATCTCGATTGTGAGCTGCTCGCCACGGCCCTTGAGCTTTTCAACGGCCTCCTGGAGCTTCTCCAGGCCGTCCGACTCGTTCATATCTGGCAAAGTCGGCAGCTCGTCCGGCGAGGAGATGCCCATCACGCGCAAAAACGCCTCCGTCGTACGGTAGAGCGTGGGCCGCCCGGGCGCGTCAAGGCGTCCGCAGGGCTCGATAAGGCCCTTCTCAGCCAGACTCGACACGGTGTAAGAGCTGTCCACTCCCCTGACCTGTTCCACATATGCCCTCGTGACGGGCTGGAAGTACGCCACAATTGCCAGGGCCTCCAGCGCGCTCGGCGAGAGCTTGGGCGCTGCCCGGTGCTCTATCACGCGGGCGATGATTTTGGCAAACTCCGGCGCCGAGCACAGCTGCAGACTGCCGCCCAGGTGCAGCAGGCGTATTCCGCGTTTGTTTCGCTCGTAGTACTCCGCGAGCTTTTGCGCCGTGACGAGCACGTCCTCTTCCGGGATGCCGAACACCAGCGAAAGCCGGGCCACCGGCACCGGTTCGCCCGACGCGAAGAGCACCGCCTCCAGCGCGGGTGTAAGTTCGATTATGTCCATCAGTCTTCCTCAATAGCTTCCAATATCTTCTCAGTGTCGCCGCCTGTAAACTCGAGCACCAGGTCGCCCCCGTGCTCGGTTATCGTCAGGTGACCCATTGAGCACAGCTCCAAAACGCTCAAAAAAACCGCGACTACCTCGCTGCGGCTGCGGCTTTCGGCGCACAGCTCTCCGAGCGTGGCGGCGCCTTGGCACGTAAGGCGCACTATCAGCTCGCGGGACTTGTCGCGCACGCCGTAGACTATGCGTTTCGGCGCGAGCTTGACCAACTCCTGAACTGCGGGCGGCTTTGCCTCCGGGCGCATGAACACCTGGCAGAGCGCGCCGAGCAGCTCGGCCGGCTCGTGCCTGTAGTCGTACACCTTCGCCGCCGGTGACAACGGCTCTTGGCGGCGTGTAAAGAGGTCCTTGCCGTTCTCGCTCATGGCGCCGAACTCATCGAGCACGCTCTTGACGGCGTCGCGCGCGCCCTTGGCTTTGAGCTGCTCGAGGCTCGACATTAGCTGCTCAAGCTCCGTAACCTCCTTGTCGGAGACGAGAAGCGTGCGGGTCTTGATGTACAGCAAGTACGCCGCCATCTGCACGAACTCGCTGGCGACCTCCAAGTCCATGCGCTGCATCTCGTCGAGATAGGCGAGGTACTGGTCGAGAATCTCGGAGACGGAGATGTCTCGGATTTCTATCTTGTTCTTGCTCAACAGCTGCAATATGAGGCTCAGCGGCCCTTCAAAGTCCGCGAGTGAGTCGCGCTCATGGACAATGCCTTCAAGGTGAAAAGTCGGGTCAGTGCTCATACGAACAACCTCACGAGGCCATAGCCCAGCTCCGCTACGGCAAAGAGCTTGTTAAACACCCAGTTGGCAGCCGTCGAGAGCGGGTCGACCGGCAGCCGGTTCAACAGCACAATGAGCACAAGGAGGATTATCATACCGTAGCGCTCATAGTACATCAGCTTGCGGTACGCCCTCTCGGAGATGAACGAATACAGCACCTTGCTGCCGTCCAGAGGTGGGATGGGTATGATATTGAAAATCGCCAGCGTCAGAGAGAGGTATGCGGTAATGTTCAGCAGCTGCAGCACGACGCCGCCCGCAGTCGAACTGTAGAGCGGGATAAACAGCAGCCCGTAAACAAAGAGCGCGACGATACATATCAGCAGATTTGCAAGCGGCCCCGCTGCGGCAGTGAGCGCCATGCCCTGCTTCGGGTTCTTGAAGTTGCGCATATTGACCGGCACCGGCTTCGCCCAGCCGAACCGAAAAACGACGAGCATGACGAGTCCGATGACGTCGATGTGCTTTATTGGGTTGAGCGTCAGCCTTCCGGCGCGCTTTGCCGTATCGTCGCCCAGCCTGTACGCGGCATAGCCGTGCGCGCACTCGTGCAGCGTTATACATATGAGCGCCGGTATGACCGACAGCAAAATTTGAACAGGCACGGACCAATCCAGCCCGCGCAGAAAAGCCTGGAAACCGTTCATGAGACACCTCTGCGGTTATTATAACAATTTTCAACCCCGAATACAAGCCCGTACGGCTCATTTAGCCGCCGTTTGGCAGCATCCGCGCCGCATAACGGATACATACGGGATTAAAAAGCGGGACGGCGACAGGGCCCTCCCGCTTGAATCATACATGTGCGATTATCTCTGCGAGCAGTTCG
>CAYXVA010000186.1:0-3949 GCA_964467975.1 uncultured Oscillospiraceae bacterium
AAATAAATAAATGCAAAGATGCTGCTCCCCGTGCCGCTTGTGCGCGAGCTGCAAGGTTACGTGCAGGGCGCGTACATATATGTCCCCGCCGGTGAAGGGTATCGCAGGCGCTGGGGAGAACTCTCCGGCGCGCGGGACGAATTGGCGCGGCGGAACCGGGAAATAACCGAGCAGTACCGCGCGGGCGAGCCGGTGGAGGCGCTCTCAGAGCGCTATCACCTCTCAATACACGCTATAAGGAAGATAATATACCGCAAATGAATAAGCGGGGCCGCCAATGCGGCCCCGCTTTTGTACTTTTCGGTTCTGTATCGTCCCGTGTCTTTCCTTCACGGCGCACATGTGCTATGGTTGAGGCAGAAAGGACGTGTAAACATGAATCCAAACCTCATCTACCCGCGCGTGGGCGATCGCGAAACTGTGTACCTCAAAAATGTCGTCAATGACCCCGGCATAATCGTCGGCGACTACACCATGTACAACGACACCGCCCGCGACCCGCGCGAGTTCCAGTTCAACAACGTGTTGTATCACTATTATGTAAACCACGACCGGCTCGTGATAGGCAAATACTGCTCTATCGCCTGCGACGCGAAGTTCCTGTTCACGAGCGCAAACCACGCGCTCAGCTCGCTGTCCACCTACCCCTTCCCAATCTTCTACGACGAGTGGGGCCTCGACCCGGCGCGCGTCACTGACGCCTGGGACAACAAGGGCGCGATAATCGGCGCGCGGGCCGTTGTAACATGTGACGTTCCGCCGTATACCATCGTCGGCGGCGTTCCGGCGAAGCCGATACGGCGGCGCTTTGACGAAGGCACGATTGCCCGGCTGGAGCAAATCCGGTGGTGGGACTGGCCGGAGGAAAAAATTGAGCGGCACATGGCTGACATACAGTCCGGGAGGATTGAAAAACTCGAGCCATGAACAAGGCGCCCTCTCAGCCGCCGGCGAGCCTGCGGCCTATTTCTCTCGCGTTGGACAAGTCGAGCGGGAAGTGCGTTTCGTGCCGGGTACGCTTCGCGGCCTCGTCAAACATTGCAGCGTTGTACTTCGAGTAGTCGTCGAATTGCAGCGTGTCTGAGCACAAATAACTCTCCAGGCTCCCGCCGAGGCGGCGCAGTGAGCGAAGAGTGACGTCGAACATTGAGCCGTACTCCTTAGCGCCATCCTCCGTGACGTTCATGGTGAAGAAAAACGCCGTGTTAATGTGCCCCGGGAAAATCTGTGCCGAGGGGTCGTTATAGCTGAGCGTGATAAAGCCGAGACGCTCGAGAAAGCAGCGCATTTTGCCCGTGACATCGCCGAAATAGACCGGCGAGCCGAGCAGCAGCACGTCGGACGAGAGCACTTTTTCCAGCACGGGGCTGAGTTCGTCCACGTGGTAGCAGTGGCAAGGCTGCGCGCCCTTGCGCTTGCAGGCAAAGCAGCTCACGCAGCCGTCGTATGTCAAATCATATAAGTTTACAAGCTCAGTGCTCTCGCAATATTCGCCCGCGCCCTCGAGCGCAGCGGCGAGCAGCGCGGCGGTGTTCCCGTTTTTGCGCGGGCTGCCGTTTATCGCCATTGCTTTCATGTGCTATTCCTCCGCTTTCAGTCAAAGATACGGCTGTTTTCGTCCACATTGCGCCAGAATTGAAAGTATTCGCGGCGGGATATCTCTCCGCCGAGTATGATTATCTCGTAGTGCTCGCCGCGCCAGTCATAGGTGACGTTGGCATCGGTGTAGCCGCAGCGCTCGTAGAACGCCTTGCGGCGGCGGCGCTGTTCGTTGTTCTCCGCGCCGGGGTATTCGCGCTCTATGTCGACAAGGATTATCTTGTCCGGCAGACGCTCGCGTATCATGCGCAGCATCTCGGTACCCAGGCCCTGGCCGCGCAGGGCGTCGTCGACGGCGAAATAGATGATGTGCGAATACCGCCCATAGTGCAGCAGTACCACAAAGCCGCAGAAGGTCTCCCCTTCCGTAAAGCTCAAAAGCTCGCTGATGCCCGTCTCATCACAGAGCACTGCGTCCATGCCCCAGCGCTCATTTGCGGGAAACGCGCTCTCGTATAGCCGCAGCACGTCGGCCAGCTCCGGAGATGCGGCCGTAACCTTACGTATTTGCAAAATATAACCTCACTTTCACGGCACACCGGCCGCGATAAACAGTATACCGCGCAAAAGCCGCCGCGTCAAATCGCGCCGCGCAGACGGATATAACAAACCGCCGGAGCAAAAGTGCTCTCGGCGGCAGCTGCTACTTTCCGCGGCGTTTTTTCCGCTGATTTTCCCGCTTTTGGGCGAATTTCCGCTCCTTTTCGGCGAGTTTTTGTTCGCGGCTCGCGGCTTTGCGCTCCGTTTTCACCGACTCGCGCTGCAATTGCAGCGCCTGCTGTGATTTGGTCCCGACCCCGGCAGACTGTGTCTGCCTGTGCGCCTCGTGCTGGAGCCGCTTGGGGTTGGATGCAGCGCGCACGGGCGGCGCGTCGACGGCGGGGCCAAAGCAGAGCTTTGCGTAGCTCTGTTGGACAAACTCCAGGACTTCAGCGTCCCTCGGCTCGGCGCCGAACGTGACCTTGCAGGCCGAGAGCTTATCGCCCTCCACGCGCTCGAACACTCCCACCCAGAACGGGTCGTCGAAGAATACCGTCAGCGTAACTTTGTCCATAATGTTCCCTCCTCGGATAATTACGAACAAAGAACGGACAACCCGGAGGGGCAGGTTACTTACCCCGGCAAGGCCGGGACGGCCGGGCTACCTTCCGGCTCTGGCGCGCCGAGTTCGGCGCACGTTGCGTTTTTATCTTTGCGCAGACAGTATAACACATGCACGGCGGGATTGGAAGCACAAATCACTCCCCGGCGTGCCAGGAAACCGGTTCCGCCCAGCTGTGGAGCAGTCCGGCCGGCAGATCTTCGCGCTGAATATACGCACCGTTCAGGCCCAGCTCGTCTGCGGCCTGCGTGGAATAGTTCAGCGATATGCCGTCGTCCGAGATGCTCACGCCGTCAGGCTCGAGCGAGTCGGCCATGCGCTGCGCCCTGTCGCTGTCGGATACCTGCGTCGCGGACACAAGCGCCTCCCGCGCCTCGTCCCAGGGCACGGCAAACAGCGAGCGAGTATCGAGCCTTTCGCCCGTTTCGCGGTCAAAGGCATAGCCGAATTCCGTATACTCTCCCGTGCGGCTGTTTTCGGACAGAACGATGTTCGCGACGGAAAGCGTCGCTCTGAAATACGCCGCGCGCTCCGACTCGGCGCTGGGTGTGACGCCGAACGTTACGGAGTGATACGCAAAGCCCTCCGGATCTGCTCTGTACTCCGCGTACGCCGCTTCGAGCAGCGCGCTTATATTATACGGCTTGTTGCCTGCGAAGTAGGCCTCTATTGCTTCAGCGGCCGTGTCGGACGAATTATCGCCGACATTGACGGAGAAGTCCTCGCACAGCAGCTCGGTGCCGTTGCTCAGGCGGTACCAGTCGCCGAACAGCGGCGTGCGCATGACGTCTATCTCCGTGCCGTCGGAAAGGCGCATGATGCTCCGCTCGAGCTTGCCGGTCAGAATGGCAGACTCCGCCGTGTATGCGCGGATATTCTCGCCGTCGTATTCCATGCTCCCGTCGCGCCGCGCGCCGCGGATATCCAGCTGTGCGCCGAGGAATGAGCCGCTTTCGGGTTCGGCGGCGGCTATGGCGGCGTTCAGGCGCAGCACGAACAGCTCACCTTCTCCGTCTTTCAGTATAAGGCAGCCGTCCGGCTCGCCTACTACCTCCCCGGATAGCGAGCTCTCGCCACATCCGGCAAGCGTGAGCAAAAATAGGGTCAAAAGTACCGCAACGGCTCTCTTCATGTCCTCATCCCCTTTTGGAATATCATATATCAGGGCCAATTGAAAGTCCAGTTAAATAGCGGTAAAGTGTCTGCAAATTGAACTGTGCTCACATTTTGCGTCCGGTGCCTGAATAT
>CAYXVA010000187.1:0-3935 GCA_964467975.1 uncultured Oscillospiraceae bacterium
GCGCGTAGGACAGTGACGTAGACCTTGAAAGCGGCATTCACGAGGCCGGGCACCACGTTCTTGTGTCCCGGGCGCTGCTGGTCGTGGGCAGTGCGCACGACGGCCACCACCACACCGACCACAACGCCGATGCACAGCGCCATGGCAGTGGTTATGAGCGTGGTGCCGACGCCGTCAAGGTACTGCAGCCACCTGTCGTTGTAGATAAATGCCTGATAGAAACGGACATAGAACTCCTTAAAGAAGCCTATTTCGTCTCCGGCAAGCATCATTCCGCGCCATAATTCGTATAGTTCCATGGTGCTCTCCTCTCAACTTGTATCTCGTGAGAAAAAAGGGCGGCGCGCGGCCGCCCTTTTCGGTTCATGCCGAAATTACTCGGCAGTTATGTAGCTGTCGATGATGCTCTGGACGGTACCGTCGGCGATGAGCTCGTTGAGGGCATTGTTAATAGCCTCGTTGAGCGCGTCGTTGCCCTTGGTCAGGCCGATGGCGTAGCTCTCTTCAGCCCAAGGAGTATCGAGAATCTTCAGGCCGGGGTTGGCGGCGACAAACTCCTGAGCCGGTCCATTGTCGATGATGACGGCGTCGACCTGGCCGTTCAGCAGCGCCTGGACAGCGGTGAGGCCGTTGTCATAAGCGGTGACATTCTCCTCGCCGTAGCCGCCGTTCTCAGGCGTGTCGGAGGCCAGAATGTAGCCGGTGGTGGCGCGCTGGCAGCCAATCATCTTGCCCTCGAGGTCGTCGATGCTTGCGATATCGCTGTCCTCAGTGACAATGACAACCTGATTGCCGCCGCCGTAAGGCTCGGTAAAGTCCATGACAAGGAGGCGGTCCTCGGTTATGGAGACGCCGGCCATGACCATGTCGGCGCGGCCGTTCTGGACGGCGAGCAGGGCACTGTCGAAGTCCATGTCGTCAATCACGAGCTCGAGGCCGAGCTTCTCGGCGATGAGGGCGGCAATCTCGGGGTCAATGCCCACGACGGCGCCGGTGTCGTCGGTCATCTCATACGGAGGGAACGCAGCGTTAGTCGCCATGACCAGCTTGCCTTCCTGGACGGTGGTGAACTCGGCGGTGGCATCGCCGTTCTCGGTCGGCTCAGCGCTCTCGGCGGGCTCGGTGTTCTCAGGGGTCGGGGTGGTGGCGCTGCCGCTGTCGCCGCAAGCGGCGAGGGCAAAGACCATCACAAGAGCGAGAAGCAGTGCAAGAAACTTCTTCATTGTGTATCCTCTTTCCATTTTCAAAACTTTTTTAGCCGGGTCTTGACCAGCTTTAGGAATAATATCACCCCGACAGGAATTTGTCAACTGTCAAGGTGAAATAATATGCGGAAAATCGTCAGAAATTCGCCGTCGAGGCCAGCATATATGCACAATAAAATGAATAATCGCTGGAACATTCACTTTCCTATGTGTTTTACCCTGCCGATAAGCGCGAAGGCGGCGAAGGCTATGATATTCACGCACACGACGCTCGCGCCGGAAGGCGTCTCGAGGGCGTAGCTCGCCGTCATGCCGAGCACGAAGCACACGACGGAGAACACCGCCGAGCAAATTGTAACGCTCCTGAATGAGCGGAACACGCGCATTGCCGCAAGCGGCGGGAAGATGATAAGGCTCGATATAAGCAGCGCGCCCATCATGCGCATGCCCAGCACGACGGTGACGGCGGTGAGCACGGCGAGCAGCAGGTTGTACGTGCCAGCCCTCGCGCCTGTGGCTTTCGCGAACGTCTCGTCGAAAGTCACGGCGAAGATACGCGGATAGAGCAGGGTGAAGCAGACTATCACGGCCACGCACAGCACGACGGAGAGCGCCGCGTCCGCGCGCGAGACGGTGAGGATAGAGCCGAACATGTAGTTTGAGACGTTCGTGTTTGCCCCGCTCGTGAGCGATATCACGAGCACGCCGACGGCCAGCGCGCCGGAGGATATGAGCGCCACGGCGGCGTCGCCCTTTATCGCGCTGCGCGTCTGCGAGATACGCAGGAGTATGACGGCGGCGACGACGACCACCGGTACCGCGACGGCAAGCGACGCGAGCCCGAGCGCGCTTGCAATCGCCAGCGCGCCGAAGCCGACGTGGCTGAGCCCGTCGCCTATCATGGAATAGCGCTTGAGTACAAGCGAGGTGCCCAGCAGCGCCGAGCACAGCGAGACGAGCACGCCGACGAGCATGGCGCGGGCCAGGAAGGAGTAAGAGAGCATCTCGAAAATAATCACACCTTCTCCCCTCCCCTCAATATCTTCGCGGCGTCTGAATGCACATAGTCGTGCACGCTACCGAAGTAGAGCTGCGTGTGCCCGAGCTGCAATATGTGCGTGGCATAGCGCAGAGCGGCGTTAACGTCGTGCGACACCATGACGACCGTCACGCCGTCGCAGAGGTTTATGAGCTTTAATATATTGTACATCTCCCCCGTCGCCACGGGGTCGAGGCCCGCGACCGGTTCGTCGAGCAGCAGCAGCTTGCTCGTAGCATTGAGCGCCCGCGCCAATAATACGCGCTGCTGCTGCCCGCCGGAAAGCTCCTGATAGCAGCGGTTTTTGAATTCGAGCATGCCAATTCTCTCGAGATTCCGCTCCGTCTCGGCCCGGTCGGCCTTGGAATAGAAAAACCGCCGGCCGAGCGAGTTCAATCTGCCGGAGAGCGCGACCTCGAACACGCTCGCGGGGAAGTCGCGCTGCAAGTCCGTCTGCTGCGGCAGATAGCCTATCTCGTTTTGCTTGAGCCCGTCGCCAAATGTTATCGTGCCCGCGCTCGGCTCCTTGAGGCCGAGCAGGCCGCGCATGAGCGTGCTCTTGCCCGAGCCGTTCTCACCGACGATGCAGAGATAGTCCCCCGCGTTGACGGAGAAGCTGACGTCCTCGAGCGCCGTTTCGCCCGAGTAGGCGAAGGAGAGGTTTTCGCATGTTATAAGTGCCATCAGGCCAGCGCCTCCTTTAAAACTTCGGTGTTCTCCCACATGAGCTCGAGGTATGTGACTCCCGCGTTGAACTGTGCGCGCGTCACGTTGTGGCAGACGTTGAACTGCCGCTTTGCCGCGCCCGTCTCGTCGCAGACTATGTCGCACATGTCCTCGTTTGCGAGCTCGACGTGGAACACGACGGGGATATCTTCCTCGCGCACCTTGTCGATTATGAACGCCACCGTCGCCGCGCTTGGCTCCGCGTCGTCCGAGCAGCCGGGGAAGGCCGCGTAATATGTGAGGCCGTACGCCCTCACGAAATAGAGTAGCGGGAAGCGGTCGGCGAAGATTATCGTGTTCCGCGCACCGTTTGCGACGATATCCGTGAACGCGGCGTCGAGCCTGTCCAGCTCGGCACAATAATTTTCAAGGTTGGCGGCAAAGTATTCCGCGCCCTCCGGGTCGGTCTGAGTTAGAGCGGCGGCTATCTTCTCGCAGATAAGGGCGGCGTTGCGCGGGCTTGTCCAGACGTGTTCGTCGTACTCGGCCTCGTGGCCGTGGTCGTGACCCTCATGTGCGTCCTCACTCTCCATACCCTCGACCGTCTCCTCTTCAAGCAGCTCGACACAGTCCATTAGCGTCACCACGCGCACGCCCTCGCCGGCGCTCTCGAGCACGTCAGTCACCCACTCGTCGCTCTCGCCTCCGACGTAGATAAAAACGTCGGCGTTCTGTATCTCGAGGATGTCCTTCGGCGTCGGCTCGTACGAGTGCGCCTCGCTGCCCGGAGGGAGCAGCATTGAAACCGTCCCCCGCTCGCCCACGAGTTCACGCGCAAAGTCGTAGGGCGCAAACGTCGTCGCCACGATGGATATGCCGTCGCTCTCAGAGCTTGGGGCCGCCCCACAGGCCCCGAGTGAGGCTGCAAGGGCTGCGCATATGAAGATTGCCAGGAATTTTCTCATAAGGTCTCCACACAAAAAAGCTGCACGGCGCACAGCGCGCCAAAAATACGGAAATTTAAC
>CAYXVA010000188.1:0-3932 GCA_964467975.1 uncultured Oscillospiraceae bacterium
TTTCGGGGTCTGGGGGACTTTCTTTGGCCAAGACCAAAGAAAGTCCCCCAGAAAACCTATAAATACAGAATTGCTAGAAATTGCGAAAAATTACGAATCACTTACCGCCATGTCGTAGAGCTCGTTTTTGGAATACCCCGTGACGGCGGCGGCGAGGCGGCAGGCCTCTTTGAGGCCCTTGCCCTCCGCTCGGTATGAGTTCACGAGCTCCAGCGCGGCCTCGGGGGTGCACTGCTCTTCCGGTGCGTCCGGCGCTCCCTCGACCACGAGGACGAACTCGCCGCGCGGCGGAGTCTCGGCGTAGAGATCCACGGCCCCGGCAAGGGTGGTACGTATGGTCTCCTCGTGCAGCTTTGTCATCTCGCGGCAGAGCGCGATGCGCCTCTCGCCGCCGAAGGCCGCGAGCAGGTCCTCCAGGGTTTTTACCAGCTTGTGCGGCGCCTCGTAGAAGATCATCGTGCGCTTCTCGCCTTTGAGCAAGTCCAGGTGCTCGCGGCGGCTCTTCGCCGAGGTGGACAGGAAGCCCTCAAAGCAAAAGCGCCCCGAGGGCAGCGCGCTGAGCGCCAGGGCCGTCACGGCCGCGCTGGGTCCGGGCACGCTTGTGAGCTCTATGCCCGCCTCGGCGCACCTGACCGCCAGGTCCTCGCCCGGGTCGGAAATGCTGGGCATGCCTGCGTCGGTTACAAGGGCGCAGTTTTCCCCGGCGAGTATGCGCTCGAGTATTCGCTCGCCGGAGCGCTTGGCGTTGTGCTCATAGTAGCTCACGAGCGGCTTTCTGATGTTGAAGTGGTTGAGCAGCTTGAGCGTCACGCGCGTGTCCTCGGCGGCGATGAAGTCCGCCTCCTCCAGCGCGCGCAGAGCCCGAGGCGACATGTCGCCCAGGTTCCCAATCGGCGTACCCACCAAAAACAGCTTTCCCGGCATACTCAACCTCCCAGATGATAAATCCGCCGCATCTCCTCGCTCTCGCGCCCGTCCGGGACGTAGAGCACCAGCGGCGGCTCGACGGCGAGCCCCGGCTTCGCCAGGCGCACGGCCTCGCAGAGCACAAGCGAGGGCGTGCTACCCGGCGCGTGCTGCACAAGGCGCAGCCGCTTGGGCTCCAGGCTCTCACCCGTTAGCGCGGCAAAGAGCCCGACCAGCCGTTCGGCGCGGTGCACAAAAGCAAAGCGCCCGCCCTGCTTCAGGCTGCGCGCGGCAGCGCGCGCCACGTCGGCAAACGTGCACCCGGCCTCGCTGCGGGCGAGGGCGCGCCCGGCGCCGCTCGCGGCCTTCCCGCTCCCGGGGGCAAAATACGGCGGGTTGCACACCACGTTGTCGCAGGAGTTGGCCTCCGGCAGACTCTCGCGGGCGCGCAAATCGCCGCAGACGACGCGCGCGCGGCAGCCGTTGGCGGCAAAGTTCGCCCGGGCGGCCTCCGCCGCGCTCTCCGAGAGCTCCACGCCGTGCAGCTCAAGCCCCGGCACGCGCTGCGCGAGCAGCAGCGACACGAGCCCCGCGCCGCAGCAGGGCTCAAACACCGTGCTGCCCGGCCGCACGCGGGCAAAATCCGCGAGCAGGACGCTGTCCGTCGTTATTGGAAACGCCCCGCCTCCCTCGTATTCAGGCCCGCCGGGCCACAGCTCCGACATATTGGCAGCTCCTATCTATGAAATAAGCGCGCCAGGGCGGGCAATTAAGCGTAGTCGCGCGCATCCGGGATTAAAACTCCCGGATGCGCGTTTTGCCATCTCAGTTCTCGTCGATGGCGTCGGCAGGACAGTTCTCCTTGCAGGTGCCGCAGGAAACGCACTTGTCCGGGTCGATGACGTACTTGTCGTCGCCCATGTCGATAGCCTCAACAGGACAGTTGGCAGCGCAGGTGCCGCAGGAAACGCAGTTGTCGTTGATAACGTAAGCCATGAATCTAACCTCCGTTCGTTATGTATTTATACCGGCAATAAGTCGCCCGATGTACGGAAGTATTTTAACACATGGAGCGGGAAAAGCAATATAAAATTTGAACAATCGTGCAAGTGGTCCGATTTGGATATCCCGCCGCCGGGGCAAATTACCTAAAATACTCAACGCCGCCGGCGAATATCGGCTGGTACGCATCGCCGGGCACGTTGGCGTAGAGCCCCGCGCCGGTGCGCTCAGAATGGCCCATCTTGCCGAACACGCGCCCGTCCGGGCTCGTGATGCCCTCGACGGCGAGGACGGAGCCGTTCGGGTCGTAGCGCAAATCCATGCTCGGCGCGCCGCCCAGGTCCACGTACTGCGTCGCGAGCTGGCCGTTTGCGCGCAGCTCATCGAGCAGCTCCGGCGGGCAGACGAAGCGGCCCTCGCCGTGCGATATCGCGACAGTGTGTATGTCGCCTACCGAGCACTTGCTCAGCCACGGGCTGATGTTCGAACACACGCGCGTGCGCACAAGGCGGCTCTGGTGGCGGCCTATGGCGTTGTAGGTAAGCGTCGGGCAGTTTTCGTCCGTCTCGACTATCTTACCGAAGGGCACGAGCCCGAGCTTTATGAGCGCCTGGAAGCCGTTGCAGATGCCGAGGATAAGCCCGTCGCGGCCATTCAGCAGCTCGTGCACCGCATAGGTGAGCTTGGGCGAGCGGAAGAAGGCGTTTATGAGCTTGCCGCTGCCGTCGGGCTCGTCGCCGCCTGAGAAGCCGCCGGGTATGACCAGCATCTGGCTGCGTGCGATGGCGTCGGCCATGCGCTCCACGCTGTCCGTGACGTCGGCGCTCGTGAGGTTGCGCACGACGAGTATCTCCGGCTCGGCCCCGGCGCGGGAGAGCGCCCGGGCGGTGTCGTATTCGCAGTTTGTGCCGGGGAACACGGGTATCAGCGCGTGTGGCCTTGCAACACGCACGACAGGTGCGGCGTGCTTTTCGGCGGAGAAACTCAGCTTCTCGACCGGCACGACCTCCTGCCCCGGCGCGGTGAGGTGCGGGTACACGCCCTCGAGCTTTGTCTCCCAGGCGCGCTGCACGTCCGCGAGGCCGGCGCTCTCGCCGGATGCGGTTATGGCGTACTCCGCCGTGATCGTGCCGAGCGTCTCGCCCTGCGTGCTCTCCGGCGAGAGCTCGAGTATGAACGCGCCGAAGTCCCAGCCGAAGAGGCGGTTTACGTCAAAATTTGCGTCGAGCGCGACGCCGAGGCGGTTGCCGAAGCACATCTTGCAAAGGCCCTCGGCAATGCCGCCCGTGCCGACGGACCAGCAGGCGAGCACCTTGCCTGCGGCCATGAGGCCCTCAATTTCCGTCCACAGCGCCTTCGACGCCTCCGCGTCGAAGGGGTCGGCGCGCATGTACGCCACGCGGTCTCCCGCGCGCTTGAACTCGGGGCTTATCACGCAGCCGGTTTTCCCCGCCGTGACGGCGAAGCTCACGAGCGTCGGCGGTACGTCGAGCTCTTCAAAGCTGCCGGACATGCTGTCCTTGCCACCTATAGAGCCCGCGCCGAAAGCGAGCTGCGCGTCCAGCGCGCCGAGGAGCGCCGCGAAGGGCTTGCCCCAGCGCTCGGGTGAGGTGCGCAGCCGCTCGAAGTACTCCTGGAAGCTCAAATACGCGCCCTCGTGGCCGAAGCCGCTCGCGACGAGGCGCGCGATGCTCTCATATACGGCGAGATACGCGCCGCGATAGGGGTTCTGCTCGCTCACGCGCGCTTCAAAGCCCCAGGCCATCGCGCTGCACGTCGTTGTCTCGCCCATGACGGGTATCTTCGCCGCCATGCACTGCGCGGGCGTGAGCTGGTAGACGCCGCCGAAGGGCATGAGCACCGTGCCCGCGCCTATTGTGGAGTCGAAGCGCTCGGCAAGGCCGCGCCGAGAGCAGCACTCGAGCGAGCCCATGAGGCTCTCCAGCCTCGCGCAGAGCGTCTCCCCCGACGCGCAAGGCGAGCGGTCGGCGACTTTCATCTGCTCCACGCGCACTTTCGCGTGC
>CAYXVA010000189.1:0-3929 GCA_964467975.1 uncultured Oscillospiraceae bacterium
CGCACATGCCGAGCGCGTTGACCGCGCCGGGCCCTATCCCGCCGCATATCAGGGTGTCCACGCCCTGCTTGGCGAGGAAAGTCGCGAGGGCCTCATGGCCCGCTCCGGCGGTGTCCACCACTTCGCTGGAGACGACCTTGCCGTCCTCAACGTTATAGATCTTGAAGCGCTCCGTGTGTCCGAAGTGCTGGAAAATCATTTCGTCATTGTCGTAGGTAACTGCTACCTTCATGTTGTTTTTTCTCCTGTGTGCGCACACGCACTGGTGATTTACCCCTATTAAAGTCCCTTTGTCGGCATAAGTCAAGCGCTACTTGCAGTTTTTGCACAAAATCTTCGCATACAGCGCGTTTTCATTGGCAGTAAGCGATAGACAAACCACCCGGCATGAGATATAATATGAAGTCCCGGAGGTGATATGCGTGCTGGAAAAAACAATACTCACCGAGCTTGTTTCGGAAAAGACGCTCAGCGAGACAATAACGGAGCTGCTGGCGATGGACATAGGTGGCTTCTCACTCGGGAATATACTCGCGGCGATATTCATCTTCATCGTCTGCCTGTTCCTGATACGCCTGTGCATGCGTCTCACGCGCCGGTCGCTGGACAAGACGCGGCTTGACGCGTCGATAAAGCGCGTTGTCTTAACGGCCGAGCGCGTCGTGCTCTGGGTGACGGCCGCGCTTGTTATCATGGGCAAGCTCAACATCTCCACGGCCTCGCTCGTGGCTCTGGTCAGCGTGGCCGGCCTGGCGCTTTCGCTCTCGCTGCAAAACACGCTCTCGAACGTGTTCGCGGGCGTGACGCTGCTGGTGACGAGGCCGTTTTCGGTCGGCGACTTCGTAGAAGCCGGGACGACCAGCGGCACCGTGATGCGCATGGGCCTCTTCTACGTGACGCTCAAGACGGCGGATTTCAAGGAGATACACGTGCCGAACAGCGACATTGCCGCTTCGCGCCTGACGAATTACACGGCGGAGCCGCAGCGGCGCGTCGATTTGAGCTTCGGGCTCGAATACGGCTGCGACGCGGACGACGTGCGCCGTGCGCTGCTCGCCGCGGCGGCGGAGGACTCCCGCGTGCTCGCAGACCCCGCGCCGAGCGTCGTGGTGAGCGCGTACCAGTCGAGCAGCGTACAGTATACGCTCCGCGCCTGGGTCGCGACAAGCGACTACTGGGACGTCTACTATGCTCTGAACGAGAGCGCCCGCCGACACCTCGAACACGCCGGGCTGAGCATGGCCTTCGACCGCATGGACGTACGCATCGTAAAAGAGTGAGCGGTCAAACACAGCAAACTTCGCGCAAAATAAATTTCACATACAAAACTCATCAACGGAGGTACAACTATGTCTAAGAAGATAGTAATAGTAGGCGGCGTCGCGGGCGGCGCTACGGCTGCGGCCAGGCTGCGCAGGCTCGACGAGAGCGCCGAAATCATCGTGCTCGAGCGCACGGGCTATGTGTCCTACGCCAACTGCGGGCTGCCCTATTACGTGGGCGGCGTTATCGAGGACCGCTCCGCGCTGACGCTGCAGACTCCCGAGAGCTTCAAAATACGCTTCAACATCGACGTGCGTGTTTCCAGCGAGGTCACGGCCATCGACCGCGAGAAGAAGGCCGTCACGGTCAAAAACCTCGCCACGGGCGAGGAGTACATCGAGAGCTACGACAAGCTGATACTCTCCCCGGGCGCGAAGGCCATGGTGCCCAACACCCCGGGCGTGGAAAGCAAGCGTGTGCTCAAGCTGCGCACCGTCGAGGACGCGTTGGAGATGCGCCGCATAGTCGCCGAGGAGAAGCCTGAGCGCGCCGTCGTGGTCGGCGGCGGCTTCATCGGCCTCGAGGCTGCGGAGAACCTCATGGAGGCCGGAGTGGCGGTCACGCTCTTGCAGCGCAGCGAGCAGGTGCTCCCGCCGCTGGACTGGGACATGGCCTGCGAACTCCACGCCGAGCTGCGCCGCCGCGGCATGGTTCTGCGCTTTAAGCACGCCGTCGAGAGCTATGAGGAGATCCCCGGCGGCATACGCGTCCACGTCGTGGACCGCGAGAGCATAGACTGCTCCTTCTTCGTCCTCGCCGTCAGCGTCGTGCCGGAGAGCGAGCTCGCCGCGTCCGCCGGCCTCGAGCTCGGGCCCAAGGGCTCCATCATGGTCGACAGCCACATGCGCACCTCGGACCCCGACATCTACGCCGTCGGCGACGCCGTGCCGGTCGTCGACCCGATAACCGGCAAGCTCAAGCTCACCGCCCTCGCCGGCCCGGCGAACAAGCAGGGCCGCATAGCCGCCGACAACATCTGCGGCATAGATAGTGAATACAAGGGCACGCTCGGCTCCTCCGTTGTGAAGGTATTCGGCCTCACCGCCGCCTCCGTCGGGCTCAACGAGAAGAGCGCGAAGGCCGCGGGTCTGAAGTACGAGCGCATTATCGGCTACTGGGGCAACCACGCCGGCTACTACCCCGGCGCGGAGAACATGACCGTCAAGGTGCTCTTCGACCCGGACACGGGCAAGATACTCGGCGCGCAGATTGTCGGCCCTGCGGGCGTCGACAAGCGCATCGACGTCTTCGCCACGGCCATACGCGCGGGAATGACCGGCGCGGACCTCGCCGAGCTCGAGCTGGCCTACGCGCCCCCCTACGGCAGCGCGAAGGACCCCGTGAACATGTGCGGCTTCATGATAGAGAACATCATGCGCGGCATCGTCAAGCAGTACCATTGGGACGAGGTGGCTTCCCTTCCGCGCGACGGGAGCGTCACCATACTCGACGTGCGCAACCCCGGCGAGTACAACCGCGGGCACATAGACGGAGCCATAAACATCGCCCTCGACGGCATGCGCGATCACCTCGATGAGCTGGACAAGTCCAAGCCCGTCTACGTCAACTGCTTTAGCGGTCTGCGCAGCTACATAGCCTGCCGCATCCTCTCCGGGAACGGCTTCGACTGCTACAACCTCTCCGGCGGCTGGCGTTTCTACGACCTCACGCAGCGCGGCAAGGCCGACAACGAGCATTACCCCTGCGGCGAGAGGAAGTGAAGGGCATGGACTACAACGAGGCCGCCCTGAAAATGCATAGCGAGCACCACGGCAAAATTGAGATAAAGGGGAAGGTCGCGGTCAAAAACCGCGACGACCTCTCCACGGCCTACACCCCCGGCGTGGCCGAGCCCTGCCGGAAAATCGCGGCAGACCCCAACGCCGTGTGGGAGTACACGGCCAAGGGCAACACGGTCGCCGTGGTCACCGACGGCACGGCGGTGCTGGGCCTCGGCGAGATAGGCCCGCTCGCGGCGCTGCCCGTTATGGAGGGCAAGGCGCTGCTCTTCAAGGAGTTTGCAAATGTCGACGCCGTGCCTGTGTGCCTCAGTACGAAGGACTCCGGCGAGATCGTCGCCGCGGTGCGCGCCATCGCGCCCACATACGGCGGCATAAACCTCGAGGACATCAGCGAGCCGCGCTGCTTCGAGATTGAGCGCGAGCTCATCGCCGCGCTGGACATCCCCGTTTTCCACGACGACCAGCACGGCACGGCCATCGTCGTCTCCGCCGCGCTGACCAACGCGCTCAAGCTCTCAAACCGGGAACTTAGTACGGCTCGCATCGTCATAAACGGGCCCGGGGCCGCGGGCACCGCGATAACCAAAATGCTGCTCTCCCTCGGTGCGAAGGACGTCGTCGTCTGCGACAGGCACGGCACGATATACGCCGGGCGCGAGGGCGTCACGGGCCACAAGGCCGAGCTCGCCGCGCTCACAAACCCGCGCGGCGTGCGCGGCGTGCTGGGCGACGCGCTCATAGGTGCGGACGTGTTCATCGGCGTCTCCTCCGGCAACCTCGTGGCTCAGGAGATGGTCAAGAGCATGGCGGAAAAGCCCGTAATCTTCGCCATGGCCAATCCCACGCCGGAGATAAGCTACGCCG
>CAYXVA010000190.1:0-3902 GCA_964467975.1 uncultured Oscillospiraceae bacterium
GGCCGCGTACATAAGCCACCTCGATTTGATGCGCGTGGTACAGCGCATATTCCTGCGAGCCGGGACGCCGCTGAAATACTCCGAGGGCTTCAACCCGCATACGCAAATTTCAATCTGTCTGCCGCTCTCCGTCGGCATGGAGAGCGTGTGTGAGCTCATGGACTTTCGCGTCACGCGCGATATTGACCTCGCCGCGCTGCCCGCTGAGCTCAACGCGACCTCGCCCGAGGGCGTGCGCTTTCTCGAGTGCTACGAGCCAGAACGCAAGGCTGCGCTGATAAAATGGGTGCGAGTCGAGGGCGTGCTTGAGTACGACAATATGTCCGGCTCAAACACAGTCGGGGAGCTCTGCAAATTTTTCTCCCGCGAGAGTATCCCAGTCATGCGCCGCACAAAGCGCGGCGAGGGCGTGCTGGAGCTTGCGGGCAATGTGCTGGAGACCGCGTGTACGGCTGTGGAAGGCGGCGTGCGCATCGATTGCCTCGTGTCTGCCCAGGAGCCAACCGTGAACCCGGAATTGCTTGTAAAAGCGCTGGAGCAGCTTTCCCCGGGGCTCAGGCCCGACTTTGCAAAGTTCAGGCGGCTTGAGCTGTACGATATGGGAATGCAGGTGTTCAGATAACGGAGAAGCGCCGGAGCGGACGCCGCACACTAAAGACAAATAGGACAAGGGCCCACCTGACGGTGTGCCCTCTTTTGACTGGTTATTGTGACTTACAGCGTAACTTCCGCCTCGCAGCAGCGGTAGTCGGTGTCGATATTGTGGGCGATAAAGCGCATCTTGAAATGGCGGTCGCCGCACATGGAGCCGACCGGCTCGTCGTTTTCCGAGAGGCTCTCCGGGACCACAAATTTGATGCACCTGACCAGTACGTCACGGCAGGAGCTCTCGCTGTGCGCGGGGATGGTCATGGCCTTCATGCCGCGCTGGTATTCCATACCTTCGTCGTCGACTTCAGTCAGGAGCGCGGCCAGAGCCACGCGCTTGCCGGGGCAGACGTTCTTGATTGTCACATCGGCCTGGATGATGCGGCCGAGCGACTCGAGCTCGACGTTGCCCATATCTACCAGGACGGCGTCGGAACAGCCGGACACCGTCAAATCTACGGGCACGGGGCACTCTTCCGGATTTACAACGATGCCGCAGTCCACCTCGACGGTGGGCGCGGGGAAGGTCACCACGTTGCCCTCATCGTCGGAATAGGTGATAGACTCGTTTACCAGCTTAGTGCCGGGAGTCTGGGACGTGTGCCTGATATAGAACTCGAGCAGCGCGCTCTCGCTGGCAGAGACGCCGAGCTCGGGTATAGTCCAGCGCAGCGTGCGGCTGTCTGTCATAGAGGCGGTGCCTTTGTCCGGAGACACGATGCTGGTAATGACAAAGTCGGAGGCGACCTTCTCATCGATCACGATATTGGTCGCGCCGGTCTTGGAGATGTTTTCGGCTAGCTCTTTGAAGATCTCTTCGAGCTCATCAGCGTCCGGCGTAATGGCCACATGCGTGGCATCCGGATCGCTGGCCCATTCGTTGATGGCGTCGACGTCTATGCCGTCGGAGCCAATGAGGCCAATGCAGTAGATTATAACGCCCTCGGCCTTCGCCTGGGCGGCGACGGGCGCGGGCGGGCCGCCGGCGGTGGTCTTGCCGTCGGTGAACATCACTATTACCTTTGCATTGCTGGAACTCGGGTCAAAGAGGCCGAGGGCCTTGGTGAAGGCGTCGGCGTGATTCGTATTGCCGGCCGCCACAAGGGCGTCGACAGCGTTTTTCAGTGCATCAACAGAGGTTATCAGCTGCGTGTTGTCCATTGCCGTGTCGGCGAAGCTCACGATGCCTATACGGCTGCCGGAGCCTATTTGCCCACTGCCAGCACCGCCCGTGGACTCAGCGATAATGTCAATAAAGGTTTTTGCGCCGGTTTTCATGTTGGCAAGCGGAGTGCCCGTCATGCTGCCTGAGCGGTCGAGCACGAGGACAATGTCGGTCGGGTTCGTTATAATGTCCGGAGCAGCGGTCAGAGCCAGCGTCACGCGCAGCGAGCCTTCGCAGCCTATCCGGTCAAGATTTATGAGTTTGTTGGAATTAGTAACCCCCACTTGTGTTTCCTCCCTCTGGGGTACTGCCCCGAGAACATTATATGCTGTGCGGGAGGATTTGACATAAACGTCGAGAAAGGATGAAACGGAGCTGAAAATGCGTTTTTGCATTGCAGCGCGCAACGGCAGACGGGAAAACCTTACTTTATAAATGAGGGACCTCAAAACGAAAGGGGCGTGCGCATGGACGACAGGGAAATCATCGAACTGTTCAACAAGCGCTCAGAGCGCGCACTGGACGAGTGCCGGGCAAACTACGGCGCCTATCTGCGCCGGGTCGCGCTGAATATAACCGGATCGGAGCGGGACGCCGAGGAATGCGAAGCGGATGCGTATCTGGCCGCATGGAGGGCTATCCCGCCGGAAAAGCCGCGCTCGCTCAGGGCGTGGCTGGCGCGCTGCGCTAGAAACACCGCGCTGGGCCGTCTCGAGCACGACACGGCGGCAAAACGCGGCTCCGGGGAGGCTGCAGCCGTACTCGACGAGCTCGCCGAGTGCGTACCGGCCCCCGGCAGTGTAGGCGAGCGTCTGGACGCCGCCGAGCTGGAGCGAGCCATAGATGCCTTTCTGCTCGCTCAGGACGGGCGGTCGAGGCGAGTGTTCGTGCAGCGCTGCTTTGACTGCGAGGCCGTGCCGGAAATTGCCAGGCGCAACGACATGACCGAGCAGGCCGTGCGCTCGCTGCTCCACAGGACGCGCAAAAAGCTGCGCGCGTATCTCGAAAGTGAGGAGCTAATATGACAAACTGGGATGTTTTCAGGGCGGTCGGAGGTATATCCGACGAGCTGATAGAAGATGCGGGACTCGAACCTGCAACGCCCGTGAAACCGCGCAAGCCTAACCGGCGGCGCGTCATAGGCGCCGTCGCCGCCCTGGCTGCCTGCGCGGCGCTGGTGCTGGCTGTGTGGAAACCGTCGGATACAGCGGGCGAGTGCACGACGGCGCAGGATGACACGGCGCCGCCCGCGGAGAGCGCGGCGAACGTTTCGCCGGACAACGGTGTCATGGTGCCCGCGCCGCCGTATGAGGGCGTCTATATCCCGCCCGCCCCCATGCCGGAGGCCCCGGAACCGGGTACGGCATCGGACATGGTCGCCTTCTTCATATACAATGGCCGGCTCTACACGCAGACGGGGCAATACGCCGCCCCTTCGCTGAGGGACGGATATATCTGTTCGGTTACGGGCGACATAGACGAGTGGTCGGACGCGTAAGAGTACGTCGAGGGCGCGTCTAGCGTGGCCGGCGACGTGTATGCCGTCACGGGCTACGACACCAACTTCCGTCTGTGCATGGACGGCCCGGACGGGCTGATAGAGTTTTACGACTGCATGAGCGATTTGACGCTCTACAGCGGCGCGGACCTCTTTGAAACCTGCCTGCATGTGGAAAACTACGTGGGTGCGTACTACGTCCTCGACGCCGACTGGGAGGAGAATATCGACTCGCGCCACGAGCTCTCCCAGGAGAGCCTGGAGGCCTTCGTCGCGCTGCTCATGGCCTCGCCCATGCAGGAGTGGAGCGCGTGGAGCGAAAACGGCGACATCTTTGACTATGAGTATGCCGAGGCGCACCTCTACTTCGAGCTTGCCGACGGCGTGACCGTGCCGCTGCGCCTTTTCGAAAACGGCTGCGTCATGTACGGCGGCAGCGCCGCGAGAGTCTGCGCATATATGCCGGGCGCGATCTTCGACGAGGTGTTCGAAATTTGTACGCAAGAGTGAGAATATAAAATAAAAAGAGGACAGCCTGCCTAGAGTCTGTTTTAAAACCATCAAATTAACCAAACCAGAATACAGGCAAGA
>CAYXVA010000191.1:0-3892 GCA_964467975.1 uncultured Oscillospiraceae bacterium
GGCGAGGACGTTGAGAACATCCTCTTAAAGCTGCTGCAGGCGGCGGATTTTGACGTGGAGAAGGCCGAGCGCGGCATCATTTACGTCGATGAGATAGACAAGATTGCCCGCAAGAGCGAGAACACGTCCATCACCCGCGACGTCTCCGGCGAAGGCGTGCAGCAGGCGCTGCTCAAGCTGCTTGAGGGCACCGTGGCCTCCGTACCGCCCCAGGGTGGACGTAAGCACCCGCATCAGGAGTTTATACACGTCGACACGACGAACATCCTCTTCATCTGCGGCGGCGCGTTCGACGGCCTCGACAAGATTATCGAGCGCCGCACCGAACGCAAGAGCCTCGGCTTCGGCGCGGACATCCGTAGCGCGTCCGAGCGCGACGTGGGCGAGTTGCTTGCCCAGGTGCAGAGTCACGACCTTTTGAAGTTCGGCATCATTCCCGAGCTGATAGGCCGTCTTCCTGTGGTCACAAGCCTCAATTCGCTCGACCGGGGCGACCTTGTGCGCATCCTCACCGAGCCCAAGAACGCGCTCACGCGCCAGTACAAGGTGCTGCTGGGCTACGACGGCGTAGAGCTCGAGTTTGAGCCTGCGGCCCTCGAGGCCATCGCCGACAAGGCGATAGAAATGAAAATCGGCGCACGTGGTCTGAGAAGTGTTATGGAACAAGTCATGACGGGCATAATGTATAAGGTGCCCTCGGACCCGAGTATCGAGAAGGTCATAGTCACTGCCGACTGTGTGCACAACAACACCGAGCCCATGGTCATCCACAAATCGGAAGCGGGCGAGAGCGCTTCGTAAACGGTCGGCGCAGCTGTTGTGTTAAGTAAGATTGAAACAATTAGGACTAGCGAGGGGGACGGAGGACATCCGTCCCCATGCGTGTATATGCTCCGCAGTGAAAGGAGTGCAGTATGAGCGAATTTGAATTCAGAGCGCAGCGGTCGATGCCCGTATTGCCGCTCCGGGGGCTGAGCGTGTTCCCCGGCATGCTCCTCAACTTCGACGTAGAGCGGCCCATGAGCGTGGCCGCACTCAACCTGGCGCTGGGGGAGGACCAGATACTTTTCCTCACCGCGCAGAAAGATATGACAAAGGATATACCCTTCCTCGACGACATCTATTCCGTCGGCACCGTCTGCCGCGTAAGGCAGATGCTGCGCCAGCCGGGCGGAAAGACCGTGCGGGTCATGGTAGAGGGCCTGGCGAGAGGCCGCATAGTCTCGCTCGTGACCGACTCGCCCTGCCTCTACACAGAGGTGGAGCCGCTGCATGACTTTGAGGAAAAGCCCACCATCAGGACCGAAGCGCTGTGCCGCCGCTGCGTGGCGCTGTTCAGCCAGTATTCTGAGGCAAGCGGCAACGCGCCGGTAGAGTCGCTCATCGGAGTTGCGGCGAGCAATGACCCGTCGTATATAGCCGACTTTGTGGCTCAGAACGTCTATCTCAAGCCCGAGGAAAAGCAGGAACTGCTCGAGGAACTGCGCCCGTCGCGCCGCCTGGCGAGACTGTGCTCGCTTGTCACGCGGGAGCTCACGCTGCTGGGCATCGAGCGGGACATAAACGAGAGCACGCAAGAGCAGATGAACCGCAACCAGCGCGAATACTATCTGCGCGAGCAGCTCAAAGTCATCCAGAGCGAGCTGGGCGACGACGACACGCCCCAGGAGCTCGACGATTACCGGACCCGCATCAGGGCCCTCGGCCTCGACGAGGAGTCGGAAAAGAAGCTGCTCAAGGAGGTTTCGCGCCTTTCGCGCCAGCCTTTCGGTTCCGCTGAGGCGAGCGTAATACGCAGCTATCTGGACACTTGCCTGGAAATCCCCTGGAACATGAGTACGAAGGAGACGCTTGACGTCAAAAAGGCCCGCAGGATGCTCGACGAGGACCACTACGGCCTGGAAAAGGTCAAGGAGCGCATTATCGAGTTCCTCGCCGTGCGCTCCCTTGCGCCGGATATCCGCGGCACGGTGCTCTGCCTTGTCGGACCTCCCGGCACTGGCAAGACCAGCATCGCCATGAGCATTGCCCGGGCTACAAACCGCCAGCTCAGTCACGTTGCCCTGGGCGGCGTACACGACGAGGCTGAAATCCGCGGCCACCGCAAGACGTATATCGGCGCGATGCCCGGCAGGCTCGTCACCGGACTGATACAGGCCGGGAGCATGAACCCCGTTATGGTCCTCGACGAGATTGACAAGCTCGGCTCAGACTATCGCGGCGACCCCTCCAGCGCGCTGCTCGAAGCGCTCGACGGGGAGCAGAACAACAAGTTCCGGGACAACTATCTGGAAATTCCTATCGACCTTTCGGATGTGCTCTTCATAACCACGGCGAACACAACCGACACGATACCCAGGCCGCTGCTCGACCGCATGGAGGTCATAGAGCTCACGAGCTATACCGACGAGGAAAAGCTCATGATAGCAAAGCAACATCTGCTGCCCAAGGAGCGCAAGCGCCACGGCCTCACCGGCAACAATCTGCGCGTGAGCGACGACGCGATACGCGAGATTATCTCGCTCTATACGCGCGAGAGCGGTGTGCGTCTGCTTGAGCGCGAGCTGGCGGCGCTCTGCCGCAAGTGCGCTGCGGGCATCGCCCAGGGCGAATATAAGTCCCTGTCTGTGCGTGCAGGCAAGCTCGAGGCGCTGCTCGGGCCGGCCAAGTATAAGCCGGACAGCGTTTACCCACGCGACGAGGTCGGCCTTGTGCGCGGCCTGGCGTGGACGGCTGTCGGCGGTGAAGTGCTCGACGTCGAGGTTGGGGTAGTGGAGGGCACGGGCCAGCTAACGCTCACCGGCAACCTCGGCAGCGTGATGCAGGAGAGCTGCAAGGCGGCCATAACGTATATCCGTTCCCGGGCCGGCATGCTCGGCATAGACCCAGAGTTCTACAAGAACCGCGATATCCACATCCACTTCCCGGAGGGCGCAGTGCCGAAGGACGGGCCCAGCGCTGGTATAACTATCTGCATCGGCGTCATATCCGCCCTGACGGGCATCCCTGTACGGCGCGACCTCGCCATGACCGGCGAGATAACGCTCCGGGGCCGTATACTGCCCATAGGCGGGCTTAAGGAAAAGACGATGGCGGCTCTTCGCGCAGGCGTGAGCACCGTTATCATACCGGCCGGCAACGAGGCGGATTTGCAGGAGATTGACCAGACCGTACGCCGCAGCCTCAAGTTCGTCACCGCCGACCACGTCGACGCGATACTGGATATAGCGCTCAATCGCTTGGACGCGCCGCAGACGGTGAGCGCGCCGGCCGTGCCGCCGCAGCCCAAGGCTGAGAGCACGGCGAGAATAGGACAGTGAGTATGTCCCTGAACCTAAACCGCGCCGAGTTTGTAAAGAGCGCGGCCAGCAAAGCGGATTTCATTCGCGACGGAAAACCCACAATTGTCTTTGCAGGCAAGTCGAACGTCGGCAAGAGCTCGGTTATCAACCGGCTTTTGAACCGCAAAAACTTCGCCCGCGTTGGTTCTCAGCCCGGCAAAACCGTGCATGTGAACTATTTCAACATCGACTCCCAGTGCTGGTTTGTCGATCTGCCGGGCTACGGCTACGCCGCCGTGAGCAAGGCCGAGCGCGACAGGTGGGGACGGCTGATGGAGAGCTTTTTCGCTGAGAGCGGGCTCATAAGCCTCGGCGTGCATATAGTCGACGCCCGCCACAAGCCGACCGGCGACGACGTCACAATGTCGGAGTGGTTCAAGAGCGCCGGACGGCCCTTCGTGGTGGTGGCCAACAAGACCGACAAACTCTCGAAGAGCGCCGTAGAGCCGAATCTCGCCGTGATACGCGAGACCCTGGCGCTGCCGGAGGACGTGAAGATTATCCAGTTTTCTGCCGAAAAAGGCGTAGGTAGAAACGAACTGCTCGCAGAG
>CAYXVA010000192.1:0-3888 GCA_964467975.1 uncultured Oscillospiraceae bacterium
TGCGACGTCTTGGAGCTGACTCGACAACCACTCGCCCTCTGCGCCGAAGTCCTGTTGCAGCCCGAGCTTTACTTCGCTGAGATTCCCGTCGTTGATTGTCCACGGCCGAAATGGGCGCGAATGTCGCCTCGCGCCGGTGTCCGACACGTCGAAAACGTAGCGCAGCCGCGGCACATCGCCGCTGTAGTCCACCAGCGCGATGCCCTTCGCCCCGCGCCGCACATAGCGGCGCATACGCCCCGTCCACACGTCGTACTCCGCACACGCCGAAGCGTCGGGCCGCTGCGCATGGATAAGCACTTGGTCGGCGAAGTCGTACTTGTAGTTGCGTGACATTGTGCGAAGCAGCGCCGCCCACTCGTCGTAGCCGTCCGTGACGCGGCTGAGCGCGTCGCTGGCGAGCGCGGCGATGCTGGTTAGTTTGTCTGTCGTAGGTTTTCCTCCTTTCAGATAAAACTGTCGGGATAAGATTATTAAATCTGACCGATTGTAATTGCTAAATGTAACGGTTTAGGATATAATATATTCAAAGTATTCCTGAGGTGGTGCAAATGGATAGGAACAGATACAAGCCGAGGCTTGCGGACAAAAAGTTAGATGAATATCTCGCTACATTCGGCGCAGTGTGTATAGAAGGGCCTAAGTGGTGCGGTAAGACCTGGACAGCGGCGTATCACAGCAAGAGCGAGATTTATATAGGTGACCCGGCAAACAATTTCCAAAACCGGCAGCTCGCAGAGTTGTCGCCGTCGCTCGTGCTCGACGGCCAGGCGCCAAGGCTCATAGATGAGTGGCAGGAAGTGCCGCCGCTATGGGACGCTGTGCGATACCGCGTAGACCAGACCCCGGAGCGAGGGCAATTTATCCTCACTGGCTCCGCTACTCCGAATCACAAAGGCATACTCCATAGCGGCGCAGGACGAATAGCCCGGCTTCGTATGCGGCCCATGTCTCTGTTTGAATCCGGAGATTCAAGCGGCAAGGTTTCGCTTCTGGATATTTGCAGCGGTCATGCGCAGCCGTGCATGACCGGCGAAGTGGATTTGCGGCAGCTTATAGAGCTTATAATACGAGGAGGATGGCCTGGCAGCCTGGGCTTGCCGGTCAGTCAGGCTGCGCTGCTGCCAGGCGAGTATTTTAACGCCGTCATTGACGATGACGTTTATAGAATAGATGGCGTCAAGCGTGATACGACTAAAATGCGACAGCTTTTACGCTCTCTTGCGCGCAATGAGAGCACTACCGCGACGAATAAGACCCTTGTGCGCGACATCAAAGCAGTAGATGATGAAGATATAGACAGCGATACTGTTGCGGCTTATCTGGACGTGTTCAAGCGCCTGTTTCTCACGGAGAATCAGGCTCCGTTCTCAAACGGTATGCGCTCGTCGGTGCGCATAAAGCAGGCTGAGAAGCGGCATTTTTCCGACCCGTCTCTTGCCTGTGCGCTCATAAAAGCCACGCCGCAAAGCCTGCTTGGAGACTTGGAGACGCTGGGTTTTCTGTTTGAAGCGCTTTGCGAGCGGGACTTGAGAATTTACGCCGAGTCTTTCGGCGGCGAGCTGTACCATTACCAGGACTATCGCGGCAGGGAAATAGACGCGGTGATTGAGCTGCCCGACGGTCGTTGGTGTGCGTTTGAGATAAAGCTGGGCGCAAATCAGATTGATACTGCCGCGAAAAACCTGACCGAAATAAAGCGGGAATTTGAAGCAGATTCAAAGGGCAAGGCTCCCGCCGCCATGTGCGTAGTGTGCGGTATGGCAAGCGCCGCATATCTGCGTCCCGATGGAGTTTTCGTTGTTCCAATAACGGCTCTGAAAGATTAAAAGTGAGGGGCGGTGTGCCGCCCCTCACTTTTTCCCGCCCCGGAAGCTCAGGAAGTACCGAGCGTGTTCGCCGTCGTCGTGCAATATGAGGTCGCCGGGGTAATACTTGTCCGTGCGCTGGGAGTAAATTTCGTCGAGGTGCGCGCGGCCCTTGTCCAGCAGCTCGGCGGCAAGCGAGCGCGTGAGGCTTATGCGTTTGGCAGCGAGGAATTTGTTATCCCGCCAGAGGCCGAATTTGCAGTCCAAGCCCTCGCAGAAGTAGCCGTTCTTGGCTTCGCTCACCACACCGCCGCAGCGGGGGCATTTGCCGACAACCTCGCGCCCGGTCGGAAACAGGACGCTTGCCTCGGCGATGGGCGCATAGTCCGAGACAAGCCCGCTGACCATGTGCTCGATGTCTGAGAGGAACGTGTCCGCGTCCAGCTCGCCGCGCTCTATCTGCTTCAAGCGGTGTTCCCACTCGGCGGTGAGCAGCGGCGAGCGCAGGGCGTCAGGTAGCACGGTCACGAGCGACGCGCCGGTATCCGTAGGAACGAGCTTACTCTTGACGCGCTCGGCAAAGCCGCCGTTTACGAGCTTTTCGATTGTAGCCGCGCGAGTGGCGGGCGTACCGAGGCCGCGACGTTCAGCGTCCTCCGGTGCATCCTTTGCTCCGGCTCGCTCCATGGCGGCGAGCAACGTGTCCTCGGTGTACGCGGCGGGAGGTGAAGTTTTGCCCTCTTTGGAAGTCACGGTATCTATGTTTAGCAAATCGCCCTCGGCAAGCTCGGGCAGCGGCGTCCAATCGGGCGTGCCCTTGTATGCGCGCCAGCCGAGGTCTATGACGGCCTTGCCCTTGGCTTTGAATGTGTGACCGGCGCACTCGGCTTCAATCGTGGTTTCGGCGTAGGTAAACAGCCCGGACACGGCGCAAAGGAGCTGGCGGCAGACGAGACGCAACACCGCAGCTTCACCATCAGGAAGCGCGTCGAGATTGGTATTCGCCGCGCTCTGCGTGGGTACAACTGCGTGGTGGTCGGTGACCTTTGAGCTGTCACAGACTTGTACGGCGTTTACACCCGCGGGCGTGTCCGCGCCCAGCAGCTTCGCCGCGACGCTCATCAGCTCAGGCACCGTTGCCGCCATGCCATCGGTCAGATAGCGGCTGTCAGTGCGCGGATAGGTCACGAGCCGCTTTTCGTACAGTGCCTGCAAATAGTCCAGTGTCTGCTGCGCGGTGAATCCCAGCTCGCGGTTGGCCTCACGTTGGAGGGTGGTCAGGTCGTAGAGCGCGGGCGGGTTCTCGCGCTTCTCTTTGCGCTCAACTTTGGTAATGTGTGCCTCCCCCGTGCAAGCGTCAGCGAGCGCGTCGGCGTCAGACTTGTTTGCTACGCGCTCGCTGGACAGCAAAACACCGCCGCAATTTACAGCGACGGTGTAGAAAGTCTCGGACTGGAAGTCCTCGATCTCGCGCTTGCGCTCGACGAGCAGCGCAAGCGTCGGCGACACCACGCGGCCTACGTTGAGTGTGCGGTGGTAAACGAGGGACATGAGCCGTGTGGCGTTCATGCCCACGAGCCAGTCGGCCTTTGCCCGGCAAAGCGCGGCGACGTAGAGGTTGTCGTATTCCTCTCCCGGACGCAGATTTGCATACGCTTTGCGTATCTCGTCAGGCTCCATAGAGCTGAGCCAGAGCCGCTTTGCCGGCTTGGTGCAGCCCGCTTTCTCGTAGACGAGCCGGAAAATTAGCTCGCCCTCGCGCCCGGCATCGCAGGCGTTGACGACCTCGCCCACGTCCCCGCGCTGCATCAGGCCGCGAAGCACGTCGAGCTGCGACCGCTTGTCCCGCATGACGCTCGTTTTCCACGGGTTTGGCATGATGGGCAAATCCTCCCGCCGCCACTTGGCGAGCTTCTCGTCGTAGGCCGCGGGCGTCGCCAGCTCTATGAGGTGTCCATAGCACCACGAGACGATGAGGCCATTTCCATGTATGCAGCCCTCGCCGCGGACATTTGCCCCAAGCGCGGCGGCAATCGAGCGGGCTACAGAGGGCTTCTCAGTTATGATGAGGTTATGTTTA
>CAYXVA010000193.1:0-3858 GCA_964467975.1 uncultured Oscillospiraceae bacterium
CGAGGCGCTTGAAGGCGTCGCGCTGGACGTTGACGTAGTGGAGCGCGAAGTCGTGGCACGCGTCGCGGAACTCGGCGGTGGTCATCTCCTTGTGGTTGAGCTTCTGCTCCTTGATTATAGCGCTCTCAATAGGCATGCCGTGGTTGTCCCAGCCGGGGTAATAGATGGCCTGCCAGCCGGACATGGACTTGTAGCGGGTGATAAAGTCCTTGAGGCACTTGTTGAGCGCAGTGCCCATGTGGATAGCGCCGTTGGAGAACGGAGGTCCGTCGTGCAGGTCAAATATCGGCCGGCCTTCGGTGCGCTTGAGCATCTCGTGGTAGAGGTCCATGTCGTACCACTCCTTGAGCATATCGAGCTCGCGCTTGGGCAGGCCGGCGCGCATGGGAAATTGGGTTTTCGGCAGGTTTACGGTGGCGTTATAGTCTTGAGGCATTGTATATTTCTTCCTCTCTTTCAGTTAATCATAGCTGTGCGTAAAAAACGCTAAAAAGGGCCGCACAGTATGCGACCCCGCTCATATCAGGTGTCCGCGCCCATGTCGAAAAGGCGCGTGACGTCGTCGGGTGTTATGGTTTCGCGAGGCGCGGGCGAGTCCATGACAGAGCCGACGTCTATCTTGGGGTCGGGCTCGTCGGGCAGACGCTCCACGCTCTCGGATATGCTGCGGACGGTCTCGTCGACGTTTTCGGCCTTGGCCGCGCGGCTGGGCTTTTCGCCGGATTCGAGCTTTTTGAGGCTCTCCATTGTATACGAGCAAACCTCGCGGGAGTCGGTGAAGAAGCGCTCGAGCGCGGCTCTCGCGGCGTCGAGGCGCTGCTGCTCGGCCTCGCGCTGCTCTTTGAGCGTGCCGAGTATTTCGTCCGCCTTGGCCTGAGCGTCTGCGACGAGCTTGTCGGCCCTCTCGCGGGCCTCCGCCTCTATCTGGTTGGAGAGCTTCTGGGCGCTCAGGAGCGTCATGCGCATGGCGTCCTCGCTCGCACGGTACTCCTCAATCTTGTCGACAAGCACCTTGAGCTTGGCTTTGAGTGTGGAATTCTCGCGCTGCGCGTTTTCAAGGGCGGCGGCGGCGTCCTCCATGAAGTCGTCCACTCCGGCCATGTCATAACCGCCGAACACGGCCTTTTCAAAGGTCCTCTCCCGGATGTCCTGTGGGGTCATATCCCAATCTTCCTTCCCTGTTTGTTAAAGGGTGCGCCCGGCGGCGGCTTGCGCGCCGGGACCACCTTGTTGTTTGTTATTTAAAAAAGTGCGCCGCCCGTTCCTAGAAAAGCACGCTGCCGGTTTCCATTTGGCTCATTGCGTCGGCCTCGGTGACCTCCTCGCCGTTAGGTACGACGAGGTAGATGCTGCCCGAGACGCGTTTCACATAGCCCTGGAGGGCATAGGCGGCGCCGCTCATGAAGTCGAGCAGGCGTCTTGCGTCCACCTTGTTGGCGTTCTCAAGGTTGAGCAGGACCGTGCGCCCGTCGAGCAGGCTGTCGGCGAGCTTGGCCCCGTCGACGAATTTCGTCGGGCTGGCCATGAACATCTGGGGCTTCGCGGTCGCGGGAGCGGCCCGGCGCGCGCTTTCAGCCGCCTCGGCGGCGTCTGCGGCATCGGCCTGACGGCGCAGCTCCCGCTTAGGTATTCGGAAAGCCGCCTTCGTGCGCGGTGCGGCCGGTATCCCTACGCTCTCAGGAGCCTCGTCCTCCGGGCTCGAGAAAAAGCTGCTGCGCCTGGCGGGCGTCTGCTCCTTCCCGCTTTCCGGCTGGTCGTCGGAAGCGGAGCCGAAGAAGTCGTCGTCATCGTCGTCATAGGGGCGAGTCAATTTTTTGAGTTCGTCAAAGAATCCCATCGCTTATCTCCCTGCCGGGCGCGAGTAGTCTCTCGCCCCAAAGATGGCGGAGCCGACGCGGACCATATTCGCGCCCTCCGCTATTGCGGCTTCAAAGTCGCCGCTCATACCCATGGACAGAAAGCCCATGGAGGTATTATCGTATTTTTTTGCTCCAATGTCAACAAAAAGCTCGCGCATAGCGGCAAAATATGGCCGGGAATCGTCCGGCACGGCGGCCACAGGAGGGATGGCCATCAGCCCGCGGACGCGCACATGGGCGAGCGGTTCGGCGAAATCCACAGTCCTTATGACGTCCTCGGGAGCAAGGCCGCTTTTGGCCTCTTCGCGGCCTATGTTCACCTCGAGCAGCACGTCCTGTACGACGCCGAGCTTTTCGGCGCGTTTGTCTATGAGCGTGAGCAGCTCTTCGCTGTCCACGGACTCTATGAGGTCGGCCACGCCCACGAGGTATTTTATCTTGTTCTTCTGCAGGTGCCCGATGAAGTGGAGCGGCGCGCCGTCGTAGGCGTGCTGCGCGTTCTTTTCCACGAGCTCCTGAACCCGGTTTTCGCCGCAGGCGTCAACCCCGGCGGCGACGGCCTCGCGCACGCGCTCGGCGTCATTCATCTTGCTCGCCGCCACGAGCAGCACATGCCGCCCCTGGGCCGCATCGTTTATCCGCGCGCGCACGGCGGCGACATTTTCGGCTATGGACATGGGCAATCTATCTCCTTTACGCCTCAAAAATAACCTCCGCCTCACAGACACGCAATCCGAGCGCGGCCTTCAGGCTGTCGCTGACGGCAAAGACCACAACGCACTCACTGTTTTCCGCCTCGCTCACGTACATGGCCCGGGCCGTGGCCTCAAAGCCGTCAAAACGCAGCGTCGCGCAAGCCGTCTCTTCGATGGGATACGCCGCCGGCACTGCCGCGGCGAAGTACCAGACTCCGGAGTATACGAGCTTGCCCACCGCGCCGCCGGGCTCTGCCGGGAGTGCGAGCAGATTGGCAAGGGCGTCCGGCGTGAGGTCTTGCAGCGAGTCCGCCGAGAGGTATTCAAGCCCGTCCGTTTCGCTCGACCAGAGCGCGCTCGCCGGCGCGGTTATAAGCTCGTAGGGCTCGTCCGGCGGGGCGTAGTAGAGTGCGGAGAGCGCCTCGGCTCCTTCCGGAGAGCCCGTCGCGGCGGCGAGCACCGCCTGCCGGGCCAACTCGCGGGCTATGCCAGGGCTGTCCCGGACGCAGTCGCGCACGGCGCATAAGAGCCCGTCGCGCGTCTGCGAGACAGCAAGCACGGCTCCGCCGGAGGCGACGCGGCTGCCCTCGGAGGCCAGCACCAGCACCTCGCCCTCCGGCGCGTAAACCGGCTGCTCGGCGCGCACGGCTATGCCTGTAACCGAAAGCGCGCTCTCGCTCGGCTCGGCGGCCCCGGCGGGCTCGTCCGGCTGAAGGGAAGAGGCCAGCCAGGCGGTCGCTGAGAGCAGTATGAGGCCGGCGGCCGCGCCCATTACGAAGCCGGATCGCGCCAATTATGTACTCTGCTCCTCGCCCGCAGAGTCCAGCGCCACCGGACGCACGGGTGCTATGGTGGAAATAGCGTGCTTGTAGATTAGCTGTTGCTTGCCGTCGGAGTCTATCACGACCGTGAAGCTGTCGAAGGCCTTCAAAACGCCCCGAAGCTGGAAGCCGTTCATCAAAAACAGCGTAACGGGTACACGCTCACATCTCGCGTGGTTCAGAAAGGTGTCCTGCAGGTTCTTTTTATCCATTTCTCTCGCTCCTTGCCGGGCGGGAGGTGGATTTACATAATATCACATCCCGCCGCATATATAAATAGTAATATTGTACAAAACGTGTCTTTTCCACGTTTTGTACGCCACTATATTATACCGTGAGCGGTAAGAAAGGCTGTCGAATCACGCACTGCCTTCTCGAAATCAGGCTCGCCCTCCCAGCAGATCCAGAGCGCGTCCGTGCGGCGGCGCAGCCAGGTGAGCTGGCGCTTGGCGTAGCGGCGGCTTTCGCGCTTTATGACCTCAA